>JAEORN010000243.1 GCA_016840825.1 Candidatus Thorarchaeota archaeon
ACTATGTAACCGATGACACCTTTCTGACCGTGTCGAGATGCGTACTTATCACCAAGTTCAGGTATCCTTAGGTCTCGTACCTTTACTTTGACTAGCCTATTTCCATCGATTGTTTCTGTTAGAATAACGCTATCGACAACTCCAGCTTCGCCATGTCGTACAGCGACTGAGGTTTCCCGACGATTCGGTGATGCTATCTCGAACTCAGAGTATTCTTCCAAGAATCGTGGAGGCGAGGTTCTTCCTATGAGAACGTCTCCACCCTGAACCTCTACCTCGGTTTCGATTATTCCATCTTCACCGAGATTCCTGTAAGATTCTGAGGCTCTATATCCACGAACACTCCTATCAGGTATCTCAAATCGATCTTCCTGACCGCCTGGATACTTACGCTCTTCGCTCTCATATACACGAGCAAAAGTGCTTCGACCCAGTCCTCGCTCAATGGATGCCTTGTTCATAATGAGTGCATCTTCAATGTTGTATCCCTCAAAGGATAGGATTCCAACAACAAAGTTCTGTCCAGCAGGACGCTTCTCAAACCCAATAGAGTCCATGGCTCGGGTCTTCACAAGTGGTACTTGTGGATAATGGAAGAAATGCGACCGAGTATCAGCACGAAACTTGAAGTTTGCTGCTGGAACACCGACACTCTGTTTTGCCATACCAGCCATGTACACATTACGAGGCGACTGATTCCTTTCAGGGAAGGGGATGAGTGCTGCTGAGATACCAAGAATTGTAGATGGGACTATCTCAAGATGGGTGGTCTTAGGACCAATATCCTCGGGGGTCATTGCGATTAGTGTGTTCTCTTCTTCTTCTGCATCTACATACTCAACAATGCCATTCCTGAGAAGATCAGTAAATGTCCATTCTCCATCTGTGACCATTCTTAGATGTTCATCAGTGAGTCTACTCTTGCCATTCTCAACGACGATTACTGGACGTCTTACACGACCCGCATCACAATTGACCTGAATCTCGTTCGTGTCTTCATAATATGCGATATTGGTTTCAGCATCAATCTCTCCTGCACGACGCTTCTGTCTAATCGTCTTTGCTAGGACTTGAGGCGCAGGATGGACTCCAACTAATCGACCATTAAGGAATACATCAGCCCATTTAGTACCTCGTTTCCCTCTTAGCTTCTCGATAGACTCGACTTCTGCTTTATAGAGCGCATTCTCTACGGCGTCCTCATCGGTTCCTACTGAGATGTAGGCCATCATAGCGATATTCTTTACAAGACCACAATTAGGCCCTTCAGGTGTTTCGTTTGGACATATCTTACCCCAGTGGGTAGAGTGAAGGTCTCTTGCCTCAAAGTGAGGTTGTGACCGGGATAGTGGTGATACAACACGCCTAAGATGCGATAATGATGATATGTAGTTGGTTCTGTCAAGGAGTTGTGAAACGCCAGCCTTTCCGCCAACCCAGTTACCTGTTGCCAAAGCATGCTTCAAACGTTGGGTAATAACATCTGCTCGGACTGCTGTGCGTATGTTTGGTTTTCGTCCTCGGACTGCTGTGCGTTCAAGCTGATATTTGATATCACGAGTAAGAGAGTAGAGTGCCACTCTGAAGAGTGACATGAGTAGATCTCCAGACAGTTTGAGGCGTTTATTTGCATAGTGATCTTTGTCATCCTGAGATCGTTTTCCAAGAACGAGTTCAAGAGATCGTTCTACCATCTGACCTATGTAATAGGCTTTCTGAAGTCTATGATGTTCTTCAGTACCGATATGTGGGAGAAGATACCTATCTAAGACCTTCTCGGCACGTGCTAGACGATATTCCTTGGTTTGTCCAACAGCAACTCTCTTTCCAATGAAATCAAGAGCGTTGGTCATGGTTGTGGCATCTTCATCCTCTTCATCTCTCATGACGTTGATTGGTGCAGCCTGTTCGATAGTGACTATCAGCTCATTTCTAATTTCATCATCATCTGAGATGACCTCTGCAATCTCCCTATCTGACTCAAGTCCGAGAGATTTCATAAGGATTGCAAGGGGAATCTTACCGGGTACTGATGGGAATGAAACTCGTAGTTCACCGGTTCGTTTTCGCTCTATGGTAACTGGCGCACGAAATCCACGACTTGTCGAGAAGACTTTCGCAATGTGGGTGTAGCTAGAACTCTTACTTGCCTCCTCGATTAGGATTCTGTTCGGCGCCAAATCCTCTTGTGTGACTAAAACCCGTTCTGAACCATTAATAATGAAATAACCGCCAGGATCATTAGGATCTTCACCATGCTTGATGAGTTCTTCTACTGACATGTTATGAAGAAGACATGTTTCGCTTCGAAGCATGATAGGAAGATCACCTATGTAGATACGCATGGTTTCTAACCGTGTAGATACAGATCCTTCTTGACGAACTGGAGTCATATCTAGGAATAACTTACTTGCATATGTAAGATTGCGAATTCGTGCCTCATTGGGATACAGAGGATGCTCACTTCCATCCGCTTCTCTTACTGACGGTGGCATTACAGTAATCTCTCCAAGATCTACAAAATAGCCTTCAACCTTGGGATTAAGCCGACCTACACTGTTTACGACCTGTTGCAGTTCTTCTCGTACAAACCTGTTGAACGAATCAAGATGCTGACCTACAAGTCCTTTTTCTGAGAAGTACGACTCAATTACAGGCCAATACTTCTGCCTCTCTTTCAGTTCTGACATAGAGCTACACCCTTGATGTATATGGGACGGGGAAACTACTGCAGTTCATTCGCTTCCCAAAGCATTCCCAGAGAATCCGAGTATGCTCATCTGCCGCAATAGCCGCCCCGCTATCTTACTCGCATTGCCGATTCCGATCCACGCACCAAAGTAGGTTGGCGGGCTCGGCGGGATTTGAACCCGCGGCCCATCCCCGACCTAGAGAAGATACTCTGTTGGTCTTCAGGTTAAAAGCCTGCTGCGCTACCTAGCTGCGCCACGAGCCCCTACTATGATAAGACCCCGTGTGCCGTACCATACATACACGAAAATGTGTTGAATGAAACGAAACATATGGTCATGCATGATTGGGAAGCGGTTCTGCTGAGCACTCGAAACCAATTTTGTGGGAATAAAAGGTTTTCCTTAAAACGAAATATAGAGTGTCGTCTAGCAGGGGCATTTCGGCATATGAGTTATGTATCATAATGAATCCAAATCTAAAAAGGATTTTGTTGGTCAAAAAGATCAACTAGTTTCTTGAATTAGAAGTCACTGATTAATACATGTCACAATGTTTTTATTCGGACCATTGGATGTCGGCGAGGCTCCACCGGTACAACCGGAGGAACCATATGTTCTCTGGACTAAAAACGTCCAGTATTTAGAGCGTGATAAGATATGTCATCAAGAAGTCGACAAGCAGCGGCAAGAACTAGGGATAAATGGAGAGAGAAAATTTGGTATCAAATCAAATCTCCAGAATATCTTGAAGAGAAAGATATTGGCACAACTCCAGCTGGTAGTCCTGAACAACTAATTGGCCGCACAGTGCAGCCCACGCTCTATGATCTAACAGGTAATTTTGACCAGATTCATGTCAAATTGAGGTTCAAGATACTCGAAGTTATTGGTCAAGAGGCAAAGACCGTCTTCCACGGTCATGAATGGAGCTCTGATTATCTTAGAGGTCTTGTTAGGAGAGGAACTTCAAGAATCGATTGGATTGGTCCAATCCTCACAAAAGACGATTATCTCATGCGTATCTCAGTGATTGTTTTTACAACCTCTAGAGCTAAGACCAGTCAAGAGCATTCGGTCAGAAAAGCTATTGAAAAAGTAATACGTACTCATGCGAAGAAACATGTCTTCGATGAACTCGTTACAAAGGTTGTTCTTGGAGAGTTGGCATCTGAAGTACGTGAAGCAGTGAAGAAGATTGTCCCGCTTCGTGAGTGTGAGATTAGAAAAAGCAAGGTACTCAAGGGTCCAGAAGAAGTCAAGGCACGCAGAGCCAGACTCCGAAGAGGTACAGAAAAGAAGAAAGAAGGCTCAGAGTAAGCCTTCTTCCTTATTCTTCTGTCAAGGAAATCGATGCTTCTAGATAGTATTGCTTAGGAAGATATCTTCCTCAAACTATCAAGTGCCTGGAGAAGAAGTACCATTAGATTAGCAAGTTTTGTAAGTTTTTCCGTATCATCCTCTCTCTCAATTAGATCATTCAATGTTTTGAGCTTTAGAAGAAGCGTTTCTTTCAGCTCGGGAAGGAGCTCCTTTACTGCTTGTTTTTCTACCTCCTCTTCTGAAGAAGCATATACTATTCTTCTGTCACACATTGCACAATATATATCATCTCCGACCTTGAGCAAGGGAGAACCGCATTGTGGGCACCCATCAGCTAGCATAGTAGCTCCTTGTTGAAGAAGCTGAGCCATTTTCTTGACAGAAGAGTCTTTCTTGTCGTCCATTTTTATCCAGAAAATTGGTAAACTGCATTGCTATATGAGACTTGTTAGATAGTGCACATGATTTGTTGCTCTGCCGAAAGAATGATATGAGAATAACAACCGCTTAATTCTGTTAATCCGCACATCTTACTTTGGTGC
>JAEORN010000244.1 GCA_016840825.1 Candidatus Thorarchaeota archaeon
GCTGACTTGGTTGGCATAGCAGAAGTAGATTCAAGGTGGTTGTATTCTCAGAATAGAAGTGGAGAGAACTATACCTTCCCGCAGACTTTGAATCGCGCAGTTGTAATTGCAGTTGAGATGGACTATGAAGGAATTGCCACATCTCCCGCCTTCACATCTTCTGCAACTACCGCATTGGGATATTCGAAAATGGCTTTTGTTGAGATTGAGTTGGCTGATTTCATTCGGAGTTTGGGTTACTCCGCTATAACAACTGGTAATGACATTGGTCTGAGTATCCCTATGGCAATCGATGCCGGACTTGGAATGATTGGAAGACATGGGCTTCTGATTACCAAGGAATATGGCCCACGTGTGAGAATAGCCAAGGTCCTTACTGATATGCCACTCCAACCAGATACTCCTGATCTAAGGTTTTGCAAGTCCGTTTCTGACTTCTGCGAGGTCTGTGAAAAATGCGCCTCACAGTGTCCGTCGCAGTCCATACCATATAGCAATAACAGAACTTGGTTCGGTGAAACTCGATCGAATAACCCTGGCGTGAAAAAATGGTACATTAATCCTGAAACATGCTACAATTTTTGGATCGAGAATGGATCCGAATGTTCGAATTGTATCCGGTCTTGCCCATATAACAAAGAGAATAATACACTTCACAAATTCATCCTTTGGCTAACTCAGAATGTTCCTATATTGAACAAAATAATAGTGAGAATGGACGACTTGGCTGGTTTTGGTAAACAGAAGAACCCACTTTCATACATTCGTCGTTTTGATTGACTCTGCTAGGGTACAAATTAGTGCGAAATAAATAATACAACCTACTAAAACGATATTGATACATCAAATTGAATGAACCTAACTGAATGGGGCATTTCCGATGACCAAGAAGTCCAGACGAGATGGCATTAAGCCTGAGAATTCAGATTTTGAATTCACACTCGGTGACACACGCTTAAACGAAGACGCCCTACATCTTATTCTCGAACACAGTCACGATGCAGTTATACTCCTAGGAACTGACTACAAATTTGAATACATAAGTGAAGAAGGTTACCGAATGGTACAGGCACAGAAAGGTGATCTTCTTGGTGAAGATTTTCGTAAATATGTTCACGAAGATGATAGAGACGCGATTTCGAAACGATATGACGACCGGTTTAAAGGAAAGGATGTTCCAACATCATATAGTATCAGAGTATATGATATGAAGAGAAATGTTCTATTCGCTGATTTAAGAGTGTCTTTGATACAAACAAGGGATGGCCAGCCAAAGATACTGGTTTTGGTTCAGAATCGCACCGAAGAGAAGCTTGGACGATATGCACTGAAGGAATCTGAGGAGCGCTATCGAACCCTGGTAGAAACTATGAATGATGGACTTGTTATTGATGATCCAGATTTAACATTGATTTACGCAAATGATGCCTTTTGTAGAATGTTGGGTTATAGTAGGGCTGAGATTATTGGTAAGTGCTGGCTTGATCTGGCAAAAGATGCCAAAAGAGAGATACAGGAATCCAAGTTAGGTGATAGGAAAAAGGGGGAATCCGAAAGATACGAATTGGAATGGATTACAAAATCTGGACGATTCTTACCTACAATAATTTCTGCGGTTCCGTTGTTTGACAGAGATGGTATCTTCCAAGGAACATTTGGAGTTGTAACAGACATAACTTCCCAGAAGGAAGGGGAAGATACTGTACAATTCTATCTTGATTTGTTAACCCATGATGTAGCTAATCAACTTCAAGTAATAATGACTGCGACAGGTTTGCTTGATCACGAACTACCAAAGACTTACCTTGATGATGCTAGGAAGGATATAGTTGATGCAGTTCAACGCTGTAATCGATTGATAACGAAGGTAAAACGAGCTGGACAAACGCGAAATCTACCAATGACTCGAATGGATTTATCTACTGTTATCAAAGAGAAGGCGGCAGTCCTAGAACGTGTCTATTCCACACAGGTCGATGTCAAAGGTATAGATGAAGCAGCATTGGTATGGGCCGATGCATTGCTGGGTGAGCTTGTATGGAATCTATTAGAGAATTCAGCTCGTCACAATCCGACCGAGAAACGTAAAGTGTGGGTTTCTACAACTAGAAAGAATGGCACTTTCCGATTGAACATCTCTGATAATGGGCCTGGAATTTCAGAAGCGAAAAAGCAGTCCCTCTTCGATAAAAGCAAGAGGTCTGGTGGCGTGGGGCTGACACTTGTATTTCAGATGGTTCGGAAATATGGCGGAACTATAGAGGTAGTTGATAGAGTAAAGGGTGATCCCTCTAAAGGGGCAAAATTCGTCCTTACGTTGAAAGAGGCCACTAACGAGTGATGCTATCTCTTAATGATTCTCTGGATTCTATCGTATAATCCTAGATAGAAATCCCGTTTCTGTATTTTCTTATTAATATCAAAGAAGGATGTGCTGATGCGATAGAGTTTCCTCTTCATATCATCATAAGGCTTTAGCTTACTTCCAACTCGCATAGTTGAAAATATAGTTGCTACGCTCTCAGGGAAGTCATCTATATATTGACACTGTTTCATTTGAATGTGAAGCAGTGTGCTCTTCAAGATGTCTTCTTGTATGGCACTTATAGTTTCCATTGTCGGTCCCAAATTCAATAATATAAAATATTAGTAAATAAGAGTTATGGGGACTTATATGAGCATTAGATTTGTATTTTAATGAACTCGACAGAATTTATTCTTCACATCGAGTCACATTTAACCTGCCATTGTCCCAAAAATGCGAGGGTTCTTTCAGAATGCGTGTTGCATCGATTATCGATATCAGTTTGGTAGATGTTCCTAGTATTCCTGTGACTGTAATCTTTACAGGTGGTTGCAACTTTGATTGTTCATATTGTCAGAATGCAAGTCTAATTCCATTGGACAGTGGAGAAGAGATAGAGCTTGATGAACTAGTCACGAGAGTGCAGGGATTCCTATCAGATGGTTTCTGTATTACCGGTGGCGAGCCAACATTGCATAAAGATCTCCCTGAACTTCTTCGTCTGCTTAGAGAACGAATTGGAGGTCATATAAATCTAAATACACAAGGATCCGTTCCTTCAATAATCCTGAAATCGATACCATATCTCGATTCGGTTTGGTTCGATTTGAAAGCATCGCCTGAAAGATATCCCAAAGTCTGTGGATTAAACTCAAATCCGTGGCCCAGAATCGTCGCAAGCATTGGCCATATCCGTGATTCATCAGTTGAATTTTGGCCTCGCACAACCTTTGTTGGTGCTCTTATGACAGAAGATGATATCCGGGGCATAATTGAGTATCTTGAAGGAATCGGTTTTGATGGTAGATATACTATTCAGAATTATGTGCCATCCGCTGGTGTGAGAGAAACAGAATCTCGTCAACTCTCAACCACTTCAGAGGAGTCTATTCAAGCAGTGATAGACTCTATTCATGCATCTTTTGAAATTGCTCTAAATTGGAGATAATCCCTCATCGTTAATTCATGGAGATAGAAATAACCTTAAAAGCGCCAGTCTAGTTTCGTAAATTTGACCGGATTGGTTAACGGTCTATGTGTTTGGAGTAATATAATATGTTTCCAACTCAGAGCATGGGCTATGATAGAGCCATCACAGTATTTAGTCCTGAAGGACGCCTCTACCAAGTTGAATATGCCACAGAGGCTGTTCGTCACGGCCCTCTTGCAGTGGGAGTAAAGGTCGAAAAAGGCGTTGTGTTAGTTGGTGAAAAGAGATCTCCTAACAAGCTGGTTGACCTTTCAACACTAAAGAAAATACTGCTAATCGACGATCATGTTGGAACTGCTATTGCTGGTCTTCATGCAGATGCAAGAAAACTCATTGATCAAGCAAGAGTTCGAGCACAGATTAACCGACTGAGCTATGATGAACCCATTTCCATTCAATCTCTTGTCGTTGATATCTGCGATACAAAGCAGATGCACACACAATATGGAGGAGTTAGACCCTTCGGAGTTTCATTGCTACTCGCTGGAATTGATGATCATGGACCTCAGTTATACACTACAGATCCATCTGGTTCTTTCTGGGGTTGGAAAGCCGCAGCAATCGGCAAGGAATCTGAAAGAGTTCGTGATTTCTTTGTTGAGAGGTATAATCCCAAGGCAAAGCTAGATGATGCTCTACATCTTGCACTTGATGCTGTCGAGGAAGTTAGTGGCGAGGCTGCAACTCCTGAAGAACGAAGAGAAACCATTGAAATTGGCATGATCGATACTGACGCCTTGAAATTCAAAATCCTTTCAGATGACGAGGTTGAAGAGATACTAAAACTTCGAGCGGCAAAATCCGAGTAGTATTCAAGTGACATCCTCTAAGAAGCATTTCTTATTGTTTGCAGTGCGAAGTGAGAAACGCATCTTTTCATCATCAGGTAGACCTGTCATTATAGTTTCGCAAACTCTTACTGCAGGAACTGAATGCACTTGTTCGAAATTAGGTTCTTCTGAAAGTATGGATTTATCCACCGTATTTATGATGTTCTCTGAGAAGCCTTCTGATTTTACTAAATCCTTCATGTAAATGTCGACTGCCTCACATAGATGACAGTCATCGGTTCTATAGATGGTGACACAACCTACTCTCCCACAAGCAGATCTGGGTAATTGGTTTTCAGATTGTTCTCTAGAGGAATTCATCTTTGTTTCAAGCGGGTCGTTTTTCATTTGCATATGAACGAGTGTATTTGTGCAGTACTATATTTACTCCACGTGGAATGATCATCTTCTTGCTTTCTCAACGAGCTTGTCAACAATCATACCTGCTACATCAAGCTGGGTTACACGAGAAAGTGCACTCCATGATGGTGAGGCATTTGCTTCTATAACACATGGACCATTTGGAGACTCAAGGATGTCTACTCCTGTATAATCTAGCTTCAGTGTCTCTGCTGTCTTAATCGCGCATTCCTTATATTCCTCATCCAGCTCCACTGCCTCTGCTCTCCCTCCACCATGAACATTTGTACGCCATTCACCCTCAGCGTTCTCGGGGAGATATCGATACATCGAACCAATGACTTCATTTCCAACGACGAATGCACGGATGTCTCGATTTGGCTTTTCTATCAATTCTTGAACATAGAGTACTTGTCCAAGTTGATGAATAAACTTCATTGCTCGATATGTGAGTTCAGGCATTTCTGCTCGTATTGCCCCCATCCCTCTCGCGCCGATCATCGGTTTGATTACAACATCTCCGACCTCTTCAACGAAACTGATAGCCGCTTCAAGATTCTCTCCGATATATGTACGAGGTACTTGTATACCAGCTTTCTGCAGCGCAGTAAGGGTTGCATATTTGTCCTTTGCTCTTCGAAATGCATATGCGGGATTCATCACATATATTCCAGCATCCTCAAAATGCTCCAGGAGGCTTATTCTATAGGTAATTTGATCTCCTGTGCCAAATCCGATTGTTCTAACGATAAGACCATCCATATTCGAGATATCTTCCTCAAGGTGAACGAATCTGTTTGGCACCTCCGCACCTACATCTGATAGCCGTAGCGGATGGACCTGATGTCCTTTCCTTTCCATAGCATCTATCAGGCTTTTTGTTACCCAATTGTTAACGTTCTCATGATAAGAAATCCCGAAGAACATAATCATTCTCAGATTGATGTTGCATAAAAGCACGTCGTAATATCTACCAATATGTAACAGATCATCTTGATGCTTTGGGAGGACGGATACAAATGATCCCAAATGATGAAGCCATCCCAGTTTGCTTTTCTGCCTTTAATGCCAACTGAACAAACTTCCTAGGGTTTCCTTCTAGAGGGTGGTTTAAGATGTAAATACCGTGTTTCATGAACACCACAACATACCGAAAAGCCCCCTTCTAGTTAAGACAACTCCTTAACAAAGGCGAGGACAAATCAACACTCAATATCAGGACGAGCACATGAACTTGAAGCATCAATACAATCGATGAATTGACTGAATGTAACTTTCTCAAAACCTAATTCCTTCCTACGCTGGTTGTCCAACTCGAATGCTTCATCTAAAGAGAAGTCATAGACAGAATTCTCTCCAGCTGATTCTTCAGCAGTTTTCTTCTCACTGAAGAATGTCCACATAGCTCCACAACCTTCGAATCCCCACACTCTCACAATCAGCTTGAGGTTCTTCATTTGAATAAAGTCTACGTTTCATAAGTTATTAAGAGGTGAGAAAGAGGAATACCGCCATAAACTTAGAGTAAAAAGGCTGGAATCAATATTCAGAACGTGAGGAGAATTACGATGCTCGATTATAGACGTGTTGGAATATCTGTCATATTAGGCGCACTTCTTGGAGTCCTCTGCATCATAGGTGTAGGAGGAAGGGTTCCAGGAGGGTTTGATGCGAATATCATGTACCTTCTCGGTATATGGTATAATCGTGTGATCATTGGATTGGTGATTGGATTTGCCAGTGGTATGACCATCATAAAAAGTGAAAGCGAGAAGAACTTAGTAAATGCTGCCGTTAGAGGACTTCTCTTAGGATTCATTGTTTCATTCTCAACGATCTTTGGCAAACCTGATTGGATTGATCTATTGGGATTAATGGCTGGAGTTGGCTATGGTCTTATAATCGATCTTGTGGCCACGTATATGCAGAAATAGCTTGATTGAGAGAGGCAGAAAATTCCGAATAGGTCGCAGATTTCTGCCACTTTCTAATTCCTTTTTATGTTTGCTACGAACATACACCGGAAGGTGAAACTATGGAAAAGACTGACAAAGAGTGGCGTCTCGAATTATCCCCTGAGCAGTATCAAGTTCTTCGGCAATGTGGAACAGAACGACCTTTCACAGGGAAATATGTCCACCATAAAGAGAATGGAACCTATGTCTGTGCTGGATGTGGAAATGAGCTGTTCACATCAGAAACCAAGTTCGAATCTGGAAGTGGTTGGCCAAGTTTTTGGGACAAGTTTTCAGAAGAAAGTGTGGACATGAAGACTGACAGAAGTCACGGAATGATCAGAATTGAAGTCACGTGCAAGAAGTGTGGTGGCCATCTAGGTCATGTCTTTGATGATGGACCTAATCCCACTGGACTTAGATATTGTATCAATTCTGCTGCACTAGATTTCAGAAATGGTGAAAAAGAGAAGAATAAATTGGCTGACTAAAGCATCAAGTCAGCCCATTCCCTGGCCCTTCTTAGACCCGATGATTTCTCATAGTGCGCTCTGAAAGCATGTTCCTCCTTTTCGTCTTGGGTATTGAAGACCTCATTGCATGTTGAACAGATTATCAAACTAGTTTCATTCATAATATCTCACTCCTATACTATAGTTAATTAACTATATTTAAATTTACCGCTGAAAATCGAAACCGGTTGTACAAACTCTGTTTATATTCACTCTAGGAGCTATTCTAGATTGGTGACCACATTGAGTAGTGCCGAACAACAAATCCTTGACTATATCACCGAAAAGGTGATGACGAAAGCAGAGAATGACCCAGTTGCACTTAAGAAGCACATGATGCTATTTGAATGGGGTTTCACTGCAAAAAGAATTGGCAGACAAAAGCGTTTGGAACGAGAGGTACGAGATGTTGTACTTGAGTACGTTAATGGCAAAGGTTCTGATGTTCCTCCATTGGATGCCTATCTTCGTGCACTCGGAATCGACGGCTATGAGATTATGATGAAGATCATGGCATACAAAAAACAGGTCAATAACTGAAAAAAAACATAGGTGGGAGGGAATATCCCTCCGCACTAATCTATATTTTAGACTGTGAAGCTGACTCCACAATTCTCACAACGAGCTCTGTCACCAATCACATGATCTCCAGGCAATGGAGCTCCGCAATTGGGGCAACGAGGTAGTTTCAGGATTCCTGCTGAATCACGAAGTTCTCTTCCAACTTGAGATGCATCCTTTGAAATGAACTCGCCTGTCGATTTATCAAAGGTACCAGATATCTCTCCTGCAGCAATCAGCTGGAGTGTTATATTTCGAACAGTATCGTCGTCCATCTCCAGTATCTCTGCCAATTCCATCATGGTAACTCTCGGATATGACTTCAAAGCTCCTTTGACTATGTCCTTTTGTGATGCGCCTATTACTTGTCTTCCAGTTCCAGGACTTGGACCTACTCGTGTGATTGTTGGTCCGGGTGTAACACCTGACTTCTTCCTACTACAGATAACACAAACCACAATAAGAATTACAACAGCTGCAGCTCCTACAATAATCAAGACGGTAGTATCGTCTAATGGTCCTATAGGAGTAGCTCCCGAAGTATCAACATCAACTCCATATGATACAGTTACAGTATCATCCTGTCCAATAGCTGACCATACAAGATACCATACACCAGAGGTAGGAATTGTGAATGATGCTATTGACGATTGATGGTAGTTTTCTCGTAGACCATAGACATCTGCTGTGCCTCCATCATACCAAATGTCGAAGTTATCTTCATCACATATGAAGAAGTCTACGCCATCGGTTGAGAAGAATGTCGAGAAATGACCTGATACCACTGTTCCAGCATCCATGTTCCCTGATAGTGTCAAGTACTCGTCATTTTCGAGAATCTCTCCATATACAGTATAATCATAACTACTTGCAGCATAGTATGGAGTGTTATCATCATTAATATCAACGCCAGCATCAAAAGTTATGGTTTCAGTATCATCATTATAGAACACTAGATACCAAGTATCTGTATATGGTACGGCAAGCGACCAGTAGTATCCATGCATATTATTTCCTTGTTCATAGACATCTGCTGACCCTCCAGTAGACCAACTACTGTATCCAGTTGAATTTGCAATAAAGAAATCAAGTCCTTGACCTTCGTCCGAAGTTTCAAAATATCCTGAGACTTCATCTCCTGAAGTAAGGTCTAGATCAAGGAATAACCAATCATCTACCTCAACAACTTCATCAGTATATTCCCCATCAAATGGGAGTGCTGTAGCGTGTCCCGTTTTGTATGAAACCAATGGCATCAATATCAAGGCACACAACAGAATGAATTGCAGTTTTCTCACGTGCTAACTACCTCCGATTGCTAGAACATAGAATCGAACCTACACTATGATATACTTTGTCTTGATATGTATTTGGTCTGCTTACAAGTTGTTTATATCTCGCCTTGTATCCAATGGATTATTGGTGCACCCAAGATGAGACTTCTATCTAAGATTGGCTACAGCTCTGGAAGTATAACTGCTGCATTGCCACAATATGCAATCCAGACCTATCTCTTCTTTTACTATACTGTCAATCTTCACATGAATGAATTCTGGTTAGCTTCAGCACTCACAATCTGGTCGATTTGGAATGCTGTAAATGATCCGATATTTGGATATCTTTCAGATAGAACTCGGACAAGATGGGGCAGACGAATCCCGTGGATTGCCATCTTCGCGCTTCCTTTGGCAATCTCCACATTTCTTGTCTTCGGCCCACCTGGCGATGCGTTATCATTAGGCGACTTCTATCTGTTCATCTGGTTGACAGCTACTATCATTTTCTATGATACATGTTATACGATTGTTGTCTTGAATTGGACCGCTCTATTTCCTGAGATGTTTACTAGTAATAAGGAAAGGTCTCAAGTTTCTGTTTTACGGCAAGTTTTCTCTATCTTTGGGTTGATAGCAGGAACGGCAGCACCGGCAATACTTGCAGTTCTCTTAGGGTGGCCATTAGTAGGTTTAGCAATTGGAATAACTTCAACACTGTTCGCATTTCTTTCTCTTACAGGATCAAAGGAAAAAGAAGAGTTCCGACTTGAACAAACATTGCCAATTATTGAGGGTATGAAGCACACATTCACCAATAGAGCATTCGTTATCTTTGTACTGTACAACTTTTGTGTGCAGTATGTCATTGCTGTTGTAATCGGAGCATTACCTTTCTATGCTACATATATCCTGGGTAGTGATGTCACGCTTCTTTTCCTGATACTATTCGTTGTAGCGCTTCCTGTGTTCCTACTATGGAACAAGATGAATGTTGTAAAAGGTCCCCGTACAACCTCCATCATCACTATGCTTTGGGTAGGCTTTGCTTTGATAGGGATGCTGTTGGTTCCTGACTATTCACTTGCTTTAGTTGTAGTAGCAATTGCGGGAGCTGGAGTGGGTGGTTTCATGATACAGCCAGATATTCTCATAGCATTCTCGATCGATTCAGACGAATTAGAGACAGGGAAGCGTCGTGAAGGTGCATATTTCGGTTTCAATGCATTCATAATGCGTTTCGCTGTAGTAGTGCAAGCTTGGACTTATGCTGTCCTTCTATATTCGTCTGGCTTTGATGAAAATCTCACAACTCAACCCGCAGAAGCCCTCTTTGGATTGAGGCTTTTAGTATCGATTATACCATTCATTGCAATAGTAATCGGTGCAATCATAATCTCCAGATATCCGTTCCATGGGGATTCCTTAGAGGAACTTCAAAGAAAGATTGATGAATTACATAGAACGACTGAATAGAATCGCCAAATGGCTCTTCAATACGAAGAGCCATCTATAGTGGCCGCTGAGTGAATAATCTTACTCTGGAAACGTCTCTATGCACCATAATATCGGATCTGGCCTTTTTAGCTGTAGCCATTTTTATCTCCTCTTCCATTGTTAGAGACAAATCTTCTTTTCCAACATTCAAGTAGATTTTATCACTTACTTTCTCAATGGCCTCACTAGGTACTATGATGTCTACGTCCTTCTTGAAACCTATCGCTTCAAGCTTCTCCTCAAAAAAGCCGCCCCCGACTATAAGAGATGCAGATCCATCCTTATCAAAGTCAACATCAACAGCTTTTCCAACTTTCTCTCCTTCTTTATCGATAATCTCAAGCTTCTCAAGCTTGGATAGTCGTATCTCGTCTTTACCGATTGAATCCTTGTCTTTTGTGGTTTTGAGAGAGTTCCTATCTGTTGTTAGCTGAATCTTTTCACCCAGTTTCTTTATCATAGATGCATCGAATATCGGATCAACATCCTTCTTGACACGAAGAACCTCTAGAAGCTCCTCTGAAATTGGGCCTGATAATACGAACTTTGTAAGTTTCAACCTATCATCAAATTTGAAAACCAAATCTCCAATATGTCCAATCTTCTTCCCAGATAAATCGAGTACATCTGCTTTCTTTAGATGTTTACAACAGATTGATTGATTAATCTCCATAAGCTTCACCCATTAACGATGGTTATGCACTTCATCAATTTAACCTTTACAGTTTGGTCGTGGCAAAATCTAAGTAGCCTCACTTAATCTCATAATTATGACTCTCCCTGGATTGACTAAGGACCAAATGGTTTCTGTTGACAGAATAATGATAGAGGAACTTGAAGTTCCAGTCGAATTGATGATGGAACATGCTGGCTCAAACCTTGCACGTCTTGCTGTCAAGTGCACAAATGATGGAAGCAACAAATTCAGAATCATAGTGGGTTCAGGTAACAATGGTGCTGGGGGTATGGTTGCTGCACGTAGACTTGTTGCTTGGGGATATAATGTTGAGGTCTACGCACCAAGAGGAGTCATATCCTTTCGACGTGTACCTGCAGGACAGTATGCTAGACTCAGGTCTCTCGGTGTTTCAGTCTTCAATGGGTTGCCTTCCGACTCTGACTTATCCGATATCATAGTGGATGCATATCTCGGATATGGATTCGTATCAAGAGAGGACATGATTACTGACCAAGTGTTCAACTATTTGTCCAATAGTAAATGCACTGTTTGTCTTGATGTACCCTCTGGCTTTGATATAGATACAGGCGAAGGACAAGAGGGTTTTAAGCCAAAATCAACACTGACTATTGCATTTGCTAAAGAAGGTCTCTTGCGTGCATATCCCATATTGACTGGAGATCTCTATGTTTGTGATATCGGTGTTCCAATTGAGTTGTATCGTTCGAGGGTCGATTTCAAGTGGACTAAACCATACTCTCCTGAATCACTATTGCAGCTTGTAGATGTCTTTCAAAGGAATTCGATGGCCAAAGTTGAAGTTGTCAGAGAAGACGAGAAATTTGGTTGGATGCCCAGTTTTGTTTCAATTTGAAACAAAATTCAGAGAACATGCACGAAATCATACAGGTCGCAGCCAATAATGACTTATATTCATTCATGCATATATAGAGGTATGAGCGGGAAAGACAAACCCTTTGAAAGGATGGTTTCGTTCTTAGTCGATACCTATGGCATGTCGCGTCAAGGCGCAGAGAAACTAGTAGTCCAAAGCTCAGAGGCCATCTATACAACTCGTGAGCAGATTAAGTACAGAAATCTACTCGAGAAGCTCTTACAGGAGAAGAGTTGGGATGAGGCACGAGTAGAAGCTTGCAAGGCTGTCATCGATAATAATCCTACTTGGGAAATGATTGCAGAAGATGCTCACAGGTACCAGCTCTCGGGACGCACCTTCGTCTAAGAGATTATACATGATATGAACCGACGACCCGAATTACAAGGTGCGTCAGGTTTTTGTGTTCTCCAAGGTAGATGATATCAGGTATAGAGAGAAGTGTAGAGTATTATGATTCGCAAGATTACAGAGCTTTCAGCAAAACTTGCAGAAGATAGCAAACAGGATCCAGAATTGACTGATAAAAGAGTCAAAGCTGCTAAAGGTCAGGCTCCTCGTTTCCTGATAGTATCGCCAATTCATCGAAGCTCTCAAAATCTTCAGCTCTTCAGATTCGGTCAAGGTGATGCATTTCATGCAACTCGCGTTTCGGATCATATCCTACCGGTACCTGAATCTTCACCTTTTCTATTCGCAGGGCCAACTGCATATAACAGGCAATTCCCAAAGGAAACAGGAATAATCATTACATTTGACATGGAGGAAACTGGCTCTGTTGTTAGGGGTTCCATTGAGAATCTTGCTCAACACCCTGACCTCAACGAGATTCCGATACTTGCATTTAGAGTAGATTATCTGAAGGGTGATGCCCGACTAGTTGCTCACGGATTTGACCGTGCATATGAGCTTGAAAACTACATCCTGAAAAGAATCTCAAAGCCCGATTATCTTGATAGTGACACACTTGTGGTAATCTGCTCTGACTCTAGAGTCGCTCCTCCAGTTACTCCAAATGGTGTACCCATGGCGATACAGACCTTAGGCGCCCATGTTCCTGCATATAATGAGGAATTGGAAGAATCCGTTCAGCTAAATGAATTCTTTCAGGACTGGCTGTCCAAGGAAACTGTAGAGCGACGGATAATTGTAGTAGTTCATGGTAACTTTGAAGGAGAAGGACCATCATGTGGAGCTGGTTTGGTTTCTCTGGATACCCAAAGTGTGAATGGTATGTATCTACGACCTGTCATCGAGCAAATTGAACGTGATGCAAAAAAATACGAACCCACAGCTGTGGATAGCGCTGAGGATAGGGTAGTTTCTATTGGTAATGCGACACTTGATAATATTAGATCATATCCCTCTATCACTGAAGCGCTTGAAAAGGGATTATTGCATAGCGAATTCATGCGTGTTCTAAAAATGGATACCATAACAAATGTGATTTCGCCTTACGAGATTGAGCCTCTATAATTTCGATTGATACTCTGTGGCATCAAAACTTCCATTATAGGAGAGGATAAAATCCTCATATCTTGTGAATTCGAGTAGGAATCCATTTAGTTTAAAGATTGGAACTACAGGTACGCCTTCGTGAATTTCTACGTCTTCAACTAGCCACGTGACTACGATAGGGATTAGAGTGTAGGTCCCCGAAGAGATTGAAGGTATCTTCTGACTGAGTTTCACTAATTCTTTAGTTAAATGCTGTGTTCTTATAGCCTGCTTGTTGACCGCTTCCTTGAGTGCTGATGATTTTCCTGCTCTCACTCCCCACATTTTGGCATCTATTGCAAGAACCGTCTTTCCCTTAACACCAATTACATCAATTTCCATCCCTTCAACCAGATTATTGCCCCTTCTCCTGAAACTCTCAGTAAATCGATAGTCATTTTCCTGTAGAACCCGTGCGACAAAACCTTCGAAGTCCTTCCAAGTGAGATGTTCAATAACTCTCTCTATTTGATTTCCTAAGGATATCGCAGCAAGTGCAATTTCTATCCGAAGCTCTCTATTCAGGGTATTCCCAAGTACACTGTGTATACCTAGATCAAATAGCAGTTCATGAATAGATTCTGAAATCTTTAGGCTGTTAGATTCTTTCGATAACTCAAGAATCTGTATCAATCTTTGACCTCTATCTATCATCTTCTATCTTGTAAGCTCACGTTAGTTTATAACCTTCGATGTTGACTATCCGGTAGGTAATGGAAATGTCAGAAACTGATGAGGGTTGGCGACGAGTACTTGCTGCATTTGATGAATGGATCTATTATGAAGGATCAGAATTCATGCCATGGACCGGCTATTTTACAATGGACGGTTTGCAGAGCCTTACTCATCAAGAGCGATTAGGATGGCTGCACAATATGATTGACGAGATCATTCCTGGCCGTGTTGACAAATGCAAAGAAGCTGGTGTAGCTCTTGAAGATTTTCTTCCATTTATGCCTCATGGTGAAGCAATCGAAACTGTAAGATCGATGATTGATCTAAATCTGACGATTCAGGACCTGATGTTGCAAATGAGTGATACTCTTAGTAGAATGTTGGATGATTACAAGACCGATGGATTGGATGAGGTAGTTGTCCATTTAGAAACACTAGCCTTGATTGAAGAGGATATTCGGCATCACATGAGTCTCTATTCAAAGGGCTTTGGAAAGCTCAAGTCTCTTGGACTCGAGATGCCTGATGATTTTGATTAATTTAGCGCCGCTGCGAATACTTAAGTACAAACTTTGTTTCTTTGAATTTGACCCAAAATAAAAAGAGGTGAAAAATGAAATGGGTGTAGAAGCAACTGCATCAGAAACCCATCGATGTCGGGTCAAATGTCCAGGTGAGTGCGAAATTACCAAACAAGGTGATGATGTTCTCAAGTGGGTCTAAGACCTGCCCGATGTGTGAACAAACTCTCTATGGATCTTCTTTTAGGACTCTAGCTTCAGTATTCCTGAAGCTGGCAGAATCAAAGATGAATTCCACTCAGAAATCCGTATTAGCTCATAGTGTAAATATACTACGTTACCGGGAAGTATCTCTAACGACTTTAGCTGATATGGTTTCTAGAAAATCAGGAGTTGCATATAGTACAGTAAAATGGAACCTCCGTTCCTTGGTATCAATGGGTTTCCTAATTGGAGGCGATGTCAACAATCGGGGAGAACCTGCAAGATACACTGAGGAAGCTTTGATGCTCGTTGAGTATCTCGAAAGCATCGAATCTTTCGTATCAAAGCGACTCCGATAGGATACGCCACGATTTTGAGGTGTTCGACAGGAAACAGGGTGCTTCCCTGAGCTCTCCGAACAATCTTTGTTTGTAGTGTTCAGGTCATTGCATCTTCCTGTCGAAAAGGCTCCACGCATCTTGCGTGAGGTCTTTCACCTCATCGAGGCTCAATGCAGAAACTAGCGCAACATCGACAGTTACTCTCTGGTCGACATCGAGATTTCCTAGATTCCATTGAAGTCCAGCCACGATATCTCGTGGCCCCATCTCGAGGTATTTTCCTAGATCGCGACGTGTTTCATCAACAACCATCTTAACAGGTGTTGATACTTCTCCAATAGTTGGTACTGGATTGCCTGTAATCTGCACAAAGAGAAGGCTATCATCCCAGAGAGTCATAGTTCCTCTCTCGGAATCATAACGACCACAATCATCTTTGTAGCTATTGGGTCCACCAATATCAAAATCCATCAAGAGGTATGCTTTGACATCCTCAAAGGTCATGCGTCCAGTATTTCTAATACTGTGACGCCAGAATAGCATTGGTTTATTCTTGCTCCACAGTCTGTCTGTGAATTCGATGAGAGGTTTACAACCATAGTGATTGTATCCTGCTGTTATCTTTACATCACCAACCGCTTTTTCTGATGTGACAATCATTCTATTCATCGGCTCAGTTGAGCTAATCACATGAGGACGACTGTCATAGACGAATGTTGTCCAAAATCCTGCTTTGTAATTAGCTGGATTTCGCAACAGCAATCTATCTTGGCCTTTGAGGTCAATCAAGCTCAGCCTCTTGATGAAGAGTCCGTTGCGACCTTGTCCTCAAGATGCACATTCAAGAGAATAGGTTGCATCGAGTCTCGGTTTCCGATTTCCGGTTTCCAAGACTTCCGACATGAGTGACCACTTGTTCCTATGCACACTAACTTTTGCCATCCACGATATAAAACCTCTGAGTTCTTACCAAGTTGTATGAAGGCACATAGAACAAAGCCTCAGCTTTCAAAAGGTTGATAAACTCGCAAGAAAATTCGAAATCCTCGAGAGTGCCAGCTAATGAGAACATTGTCAATTCCTGAACTTGAAAAATGGTATCGGAAGAAATTAAGCGATAAAAGCAAAGAATTCCGAAAACAAGCTGAGAAAAGCTACAAGGTCGTAGAATCCGCTTTAAGGGATATCAAATCAGTTGGCACTGAGCTAAAGGAAGCTGGCAGAGAAACTGATGCTGAAGCAGAAGGAACAGCTACTCGTTTCGCTAACAAAATCGATGAAATAGTCGCTGGTTTTGATGTCAAGAAAGAAATAACCTTTCAGAGCACTGAAGCAATGCAGGGAGAGATTCAGTTCTTTATCCAAGAAATTTGGGGTGCTGGAGCTCGCTGGATTCGTCGAATGGATAAGAAATACAAGAACACAATCAAAGCTTTGGATACCTATATGAAAGAACTCATGAATGAGATGAAGAAAATTTCAAAATTGCTCTTCGAATACAGCTGGCTGAAGGATTTGGAACGTATTGGCGGTCGGATCGAGACCATGCATGAGATAACATATGGTACTGAGGTATATGGGGAGCAGATACGTACAATTAGACTGAAGATAGAACAAGCCCAGAATGAGTACAATCAAAAACGAGACGTCTTTGATAGCTTCAAAAGAGAATCAAATGTGTCTGAATTGCTTAATCTCGACGATGAATCTGAGCATATTGCAGGATTGCTTCGAATGAAACTAAATACACTCCGAAAAACTGTGAAGAAATTCAGTCAAACTGATACCGGCGTTCGAATAGGACCATCTGGTCAAAGAGCCCTTACTGAATATTTTGATGATCCCTTCAAGGCAATCGTTCAGGAACCTGACGGTTATCCATCTCTTGTAGAGGGATTAGAAGGATTAGAAAAAGCTATAGCATCTGGCTCAATGAAGTTGAAGGACCGACTTGCTCGACGTTCAATCGAAGAGATAGAGATAATCAAGAATGGATCTTTGAAGGAACTTCAGGCAAAAGCTAAAGACATCGAAGAGAAGAGAACGAAATATGCTGGGTCTGATGTCTACGCCAAGAATAAGAATTTGTCAGAAGCTCTTGAGGAAGCAAAGAAGAATCTTGAATATCATAAAAATGATCTTCTAAGAGTTGGTGATGATATCAAACGTGAAATTGAGAAATTCGATGATTTCAAAAATCGAGTTGAATCAGAGATTAATGATGCATTCGATGAGAAGATAGCTATTGAGGTTGAACAGCTGAAACTTGTTCCTTTACTAGAAAAATGCAGGATTTAATCTGTCCATAATTGGGGTTTTCAGACTTGCGAGTTCTTGTTACTTCAATCTGTGATCCTGCCAGTTTGAATATTAAACAAGTTTTGATCGATGAATATGGATTCAAGGAGACAAGTGAAAGCTTCGATGGATTCCCTATCCTAGTAAACACTGATGGGGTGAAACTCGTTACTTCTGCTCGGGATATGGTTCAATCCAATCATCTAGAAGAAAAGCTATCTGCTGATGTCTACATATTCTGCTCTCGTCATAGAGCTGAGTCTGGAAAACCTGCTTTACTAGTACATAGTACTGGCAATTTAGGCTCTGAAGCTCTATTTGGAGGAGATCCCTTTTCATTATCTGTATCAGTTGCGTCATTGGTCGCAACTGCGTTGAAAACTCTGCAGGAGGAAAAGGAATCTCGGAACTTGGAGGAATTTGATGTTACCATGGAAGCTACACATCATGGGCCTACTAGCATGAATACTCCCATGTTATTCGTTGAATTGGGCAGTGACGAAAAATACTGGGCACACAAAGAGGGTGCGAGGGCTGTTGCCTCAGCGGCAATTCGATGCACAAAGGCACAGATTGAGAAGGAGAGCTTCATTGGATTTGGCGGCACTCATTATGTTTCTAAATTCAACAAGCTGGTCCTTGAGAAAGAACTCATCATAGGCCACATGGCTTCCAAGTATGCTTTGACTGACATTCCTGTTTCTGTTGTAAAGCAGATGGTTTCTCGCTCTGATGAACGAGTGACCCGAGCGGTTATAGATTGGAAAGGCACAAATCAAGAGCAAAGAGCTCACTTGCTTCCTATTCTAGATGATTTAGGCATTGAATTGGTTCGGGCAAAAGAACTATGAAAGCCTTTACCTCCATCACACTAGATATATTTACATCCCCGAAAGGCTAAAAACGTGCAATAGTACTTATTTGTAAAAAACAGCCAAGCTGGGGAGTACATGTCTTCCGATAATGCTGAAGGAAATGTGAAGAATTTGGAGAAGAAAATTGAAGGACTCGCTCAAGAAATTGAAAAGCTCAATAAACGCATGGATCCCCTTGACGAATTTCCTGCACTTCTTGAGAAGTTCGAAACCCTCTCAAAAGAGATAGAGTCCATTAAATCCAAGGTTGAAGATCAGGACAAGCTTGATGCAATCGCACAAGCTGTAGATGAGAAGGATATTGATAGTATCTCATCAAAGATTGATGATCTTGCTGGACAAGTGGATGGTATATCAACAGAAGTTGCATCCATCAAAGAATCAAAGGAGATGGATGTCCTCTATAAGAAAATAGATGATTTATTGCTTGCAGTAACTGATATAGGCTCCAAAGTGGATGATTCAAACGCCTCAGAGGGTTTATCCACATTAAACGAGAAAATTGATGGATTTTCTGCCTCTCTTTCAGATATGTCGACAAATGTTGAACAAATCAGAGATACTGATAGTACAGATGTCTTGGGTAAGAAAATCGATGATCTCCAGCAATACGTTGCTGGGCTTTCAGCGCTGGAGGAGAAGGTCGATGAGATTTCGACTTCGTTTGCTGAAACAAAGGAAATCGTAGGCATCATTGTGCGTCAGTTGGATGATATTGAACGCAAATACAACAAGGCAATAGAGGATATCAGTGAAGCCATGGAAGTTGTGAAATCATTATCAAATGGCGGATATATAGAAGTCATCTCTTCAAAGGATGCAGAAGGTAGAGAGAGGAAAGGTGGGAAATCGAAAAACCAAGAAGAGCCCACAATAGAAATCGATGCATCGACTATTGATGAACTGATGAACAGCTTGCTGGCAAAGGTCAAACCTCAGACAGAAGCAAAGGAAATGGCAAAGTCATTAGAAGAAGTGCGTGACAAGCTCACTTTGCTTATTAAGGGTCATACTCCTGTACTATTCCAGTTTGGTACTCGTGCACGAGAGTTAAAATCGTATCCGCCTACGGCGACATTGAACGAAAACGATATCGCACGGCTCAACAAGGAAATAAGAGATTGGAGTTCAAAGCTAAAGAAGATCACTGTGGAATCCTAAATTTCATTTCTTATCCGAAAAACATCTTGCGAAATTTGGTTCACGTTGAATAGATTTATCTCATTCAACTGTAGAACCTCTATTGTAAACCTAAGATATTTCGAATACTTGTGAAAACAAAGTATCCTAAAATGAGTGGTTTCATGCATACTAAATCTGGTGAGTTGATACTAAAATGGAGCTAAAAAAGCATGATATAGATATGGCAAATAGACTAGAATTTCTCGACAGCCCTTCTGATCGGCAGATCGCAAAAGAGCTTATGGAGCTCCATGAAACTAAATGCCGTGCTTGTCAAGAAGATCGACTCAGCTGTACAGTGCGTCCAGCTTGTGTGAATCGTAATTTTCTCAATACATTAATTGAGCTTGGTGTTGAGCCACAAGATCTACCTGAATTCTGTTATTCTGTCTACATGGATCAACTACGACGTTTCATACTTGAAGGAAAAGGTCGCGGGATGACAGATCGACGGTTACCGATAAAGGATTTACTAGCCACATTGAAAGTTAGTTCCATTCGTCATTTCAACAGTAAATTCAAAGCCGAATGGAAAAACTATGTATCTGTCAACGGTAAAAACCAGATGGTCGTTCATGGCGATAAGTTGCTGTTCCACTTCGATTTTACAAGAGGTTTAGTTATCATAAATCCTGAGAATGAAAAACTTGGACAATATGAGCTTCTAAAGCTCTATTCAGAAGTCTACTCAGAAATGATGGGAATTCCTACAGAACTAAAGACCATTACATCCAATTGGTGGGAGATTCGTTTTCCCATTGCAGGGAGTCTGGACTCCGAGAAAACCAAGGAGATTCTTGATGTAATACCGGCTAGTATTGCTAGCCATGAGTTTGTGTCAGGTGAGAATTCATCAGAAATAATTCTGGAAATAATCATCGATTCCCGGAATCAATATCTCTTGGTAAAGGAGCTGAATGAGATATTCAAATCCGTGAAGAAGATTAGTTCTTAGAAAGGCTATTCAATAGCTATCAAATAAGGCGGGATGAAAAGTGAGCAAAAGTGCGAAAATTAGAGCGATTCCGAAATTGGTAGAAACTATAGCTCTGTCGAATAATGAAGCTACAGTTCTACTTCCAATAATACGAGGAGGCAACCTTACTGCTGGAGCAATTGCTGAAGTAGTAGGTCAGCCATTGACGAAGGTTGGAAAACCTTTGAAATCTCTGATAGACAAAGGTCTGGTAGAGAAGATTGATGGAATTGTGCCTCTCTATAGAGCCTCTCCACCAATTTTACCTATGACCGACACTCTTGAGTCTTTCATAGATTATGTGGAGAAGATAAGTAGCACAACAACAGCAAGTGTTCAGAAAATCCTGAAATCCAATGAAAAGACATTGGCATCCGTCATCAAGACAAATGAAGACGGTTATGATTCACTTAATACCGCTTTTGAAGAATATGAGAACGAGGTTGTTTCAACTGTCCTAAATCATATAACAAAAATGACTGAGCTAACCTCGGAAATTCTCAATGAATATGCTCAGAAAATTCATACCGCTCTCGATTCAATGAATGCATCCCTAGAAGTGGATATGGGTGAAAAGCTCTCATTACTTCAATCAGAGCTTGATAGTAGCCAGAAGCAATTAGCTATTGATACAAAGAGAATCACAAAAGATTTCCAGAAATGGTTAAGCCAAGAAAAGACTGCCACACTGACATCCGTCAAAGACATTGATAAGAAATCAACGAATTTGATCAGTACTGCAAAGAAGGTTCTAGAAGCCGCTCTGAAAAGTTCTGAGAAAGCTCTAATTGAAAGTTCAGAACAATTATCCACGCTCCTAGGTGAAAAAGCACTTGAGTCTTCCAATACCATATCTGAGATTCTAATCAATCTTTCAGAAACTTTGAAACAAAAGAGCTCCAATTTCAATAGCCTAATCGGTCAAAATCTAACCAGCTCTAAAAAGACACTAACAGATACTGTTCAAGAAGCACAACAGAATGCTGATTCTCAGGCTGAGGTCATGCAAAAAAGATTCGATGAAACTCTGAATGTAGCCAAGGCATTCGGAGACAATATCGAACTTTGGAAAGAGGAAGTGACCAATTATATGGAAACAGCTTCGCAATCTGTGCTCGCTCAGCTAGAACAGCTAAACTCCTCAGAGAAATCATTTCTTGAGGTCGTACGTTCATCATTAACAGGTCATATAGAGAAGACGAACGCATCCATTGGTGATGAGTACAAATCCTTACGGAATCTTGCTCGAAACCTGACATCAGATACTGATACTTTGATGAGTGATGCAAGATCTTCGGTTCTTGAATTACTCCAAAGTGAAGTGACTGGAAATAAGGAACGACTACAACAAACAAACGAGAGTCTGCAACAGAACATCGCGTCTTGGGGTGAAAAAGCATCAAAAGCCATCGACAAGAAAATCAATTCTGCGGTTAAAGAAGTATCAACTGTTCTTGACACTGAAACTGCTGAGTTCAACTCTCTTACAGATAATATTGCTAGTCGTTTGAAATCATCTTTTTCGGGAGTAATCTCAACTACTGAAACCAAGAACGAGGCTGCTGTATCAACAATTAAGCGAATTGCCAGTGATTACGAATCCAGTTTGGAATCCAAATTGGGTGAGATTGCCAACGAACATTTCGCTGCTATCCAGAAACAAGTAGGTGAAGCCAAAGCACTCTATGAAAGTCTAAATCAGCGCTTAAGCAAAAGACTCACTGAGAGCAGCTCGTCTTTGAATTCACAGGTTGCGCGTACCCAGAAGGAAATTGATACCAGTATTGTTGAACAAGTTGAAAGGATTGATCGACATGTTGAAGAAATTCGTAGTGACTTCCGTTCTCGAATTGAGGAGATGACACAGCAGTTCGTCACAGTAACTCAAAGTATTGAATCGTCTTTCAATGGCTTAGTTGCAAGTCAATCTGTTGAAGCTCGCGATCTCATAGCTTCCGCCCACACCGAATTCAAGAATGTAATGAAGTCTGAAATGGAATCTCTTGACAGCGATTCTATAAAGCTACAGCAGGAATTCGCTTCTGAAATTGGCATGCGTATCGATTCAGTTATGGAATCAACTGCTTCATTGAAACGAGGTCTTGACGAATTCACGTCTGAAAAGAGGAATGAAATTTCAAAGAATATGGAGGATGCAATCTCTAGCATTGAGCAATCCCTCTCTGCTGCACAAGAAGGATTAGTTGAGATTGAAACAGGTACAGTCAAGCAATTTGCTGATAATGTTCAGCAACTAACAAAGGAATTTGGCATTTCAGTTGCTGGAGCACGAGATAATATAGCGGAGAGATTGAAATCAATTACAGTGGAAAGTTCTGATATCCTAGTTAAGAATGCAATAAATGTAAAGACAACTGTTGATGCGTATCTTTCCGAAGAAATGGAATCAATGCAGCGCGTTCTGGCTGAAACCAGCAAAAAGCTAGATAAGCTCGCTGCGGCAAATATCAAGAAAACAACTGAGAAGGTTGATGAGTTCTTCAGGAATATGGATCAAATCCAAGAACTAACAGCTACCACAAGGATTCAAGCTCGTGACGAGATTATGAAGGAAATAGAGAATCGTCGAGCTGAAACAGTTGTTGCATTTGATGCAGCATCTGTATGGATAGATTCTGCAATGGATAATGTATCTACTTCTTTGGAAACATTGGGTTCAAAGATGAATAATGATGTTCTACATGTGCAGCAGAATCTCGGTAAATCATTTGAAACAGCGATGAATGGGATGAGGGAACGCGCCCAATCTCACATTTCGCAGCTTGATGAAGTTGGCAAATCGTTCCTTCAGCATGTGGATAGTCTACTTGACACCTCCATAAATGAATTCAATAACGCAGGCGAAACCTCATTGAATGCAGCGATCGATTCCCTATCAGAATTCCCTGAAAAGATAGCTCAAGTAGCTGAACAGGTTGGAAAGTCTACATTAGCTGAAAGTAAAGCAAGACTAACGGCAGGTGGAGATGAGGTGAGTCAGCAAATTGCAGATCTTGATACCTCATCAAAATCAATGTGTGATGATATGACTAGTCTAGTCTCTAAGATTGAGGCTCAGATGAGTCAAGTGCAAGAAAACACTGTAGAGCAAATCCAGCAAGCTGCATTGATTTCAAATCAACATGCTAGTAGGAAATTTGAATCAATAGGTGTAGAGATGAAGGCAGCATTTAGTAGCGCAACATTTGAAATCGTTGATAGCATCTCCGCAGAAGTGAAGGATTCTACATCACAAATACAAGAACATCTAAAATCTGGTTCAGGATCCATCTCAGCAACAAGAACAAATCTTCAAGGTGCACGGACTGAATTAATCAAGTCTGTATCAGATGGAACAACTGAATCCCTCAACACTTGGGCTGAAAGCGCTCGAGACACAAGTATGAAATTGAGCACAACGATTCAGGAATCAAACAACTCAGCTGCTGAAGGAGCTAGAAACACAACTACGATGCTGAAAGCCATCTTTGAGTCTACAGATGAATTGAAGCCTCTTCCATCAGAAAATACTTGGTATCTGTCTGGTAAGGATGAAATTTGTGCACAAATTCAAGATATGGCAAAGACGGTAGAACGGTCTATTCTGATTTCGATCCCACAGATGGATTGTCTAGATTTGAAGAAACTTGCTAAGGTTAAGACGCCTACACGAAAAGTGTTGGTAATACCACAAAGTGAAGATAAGGATCCGGATTTGGAGTTGTTAAAGGGATGGAGAATCTGGGAGCTTCAAGATCCTATGCTATTAGCAGTAGCTGATGAGAAGGAAATTCTGCTGGGAGGACTACCAGAGTCTGAAGTCCCAATATGCTTGGTTTCAAGAGATAATTCGTATTTGCAGATATATCACGAAATCGTGGGCCCCAAGATTGTAGCGGATGCCATTAAGTAACTCAGAATTGGATCTCATAAATGATGGCGTCCTCTGTTTCATAATAATTGGGGGATCGGTCGATTGAACAAAATCCAAGTATCTCATAGAACCTTCTTGCGGTGAGATTTCCTTCTCTCACCTCGAGATAGCACCTCGTAGCCTTTAATTTCTTGAGTCTATCTAGAAAGTAACTTGCTAGATGAGATCCTATTCCTTGTCTTTGGAACTTCTGTGCAACTGCGATGTTTAGAAGATGGCCCTCTCTCAAGGTTCTATCGTATTCCCAGACAATATACCCTACTATCTCCTCATTATTTTCGTAGACGACCATTTGGAGTTCTCCTTCGTTATCTCTCATTACACCTCCCCGAATAGCAAGCATCAGGAAGGTAGAATAAGGCCAAGGAGGATCAAAACATTCGTTCTCGATTCTAACAACCTCTGATAGGTCTCTGACCTTGAAAGAACGAATTCCTGTCATGACGCTCTAAACTCCATTAGTCAGAAACTCCAAATTCATCAAATGAATCGGTTTTATGTGACTCGTATCTCATTCCACAGATTGGGCAATAGTTATAGTTGTTCGGCAAGGGTGCTCGACACTGAGTACATCTTCTCGATTGATCGGCTCCGTAATTGGAACGAAAGGTTCCAGTATATGATCTAAACGATATCAACTGATATAGGCATATAGCAGAAAAAACAACAAGAATCACCAGAAAGATAGGACTGAATGAAGTCACATTTCCAAAAAAGAAGAATGGAAAAACGAAGAAAAAGAATCCAGAAGGATTCATTGTTGTTACCAATATTAGAAATCCAATAATGACTAACATAAAGCCCAATAAGATTACAGACTCTGTTCTTCTCATTATCCAAAATTAAAATTCTATTCAGACTTAATAGTTTTCATGAAATAGAACTACATAGTCGCAAGACATATCTAGAAACACAGGTATTCGATGTCTAGAAAACTGGCAATTTATATATTCCTGCCATTGGGGGATTGACTTACTATCTCAGCGGATAAGAAACAACCCAAAAACAAGAGGTCAAAGAAACGCTATCTGTTCAAAGTCACAGTCGTAGGACCCGATGATAGACTTCTCGAGAAGGTATTATCCATTGTAAATGAAAATGCTGTTGCTGTTGATGGTATCCGAATAGGCACTACCGCAGTTGAAACAGAAGAATCGAATGTTCGTGCCGTTACTTGGTCGCCACGTCATTCTGCTCTTGAACTTCTCCTATCTGTAACTTATGCTGGAGCCAACGCTGTAGTTATTGTCATGCCAGATGCGGATCCAGAGATTGAAACCATTTATCGAAATGAGATTAGATCACATCTAGGAAGCGGTGTTCCTACGAGAGTCATTCTCATCAATTCAGAGATAGATGAATTCAAGCGTCTTGAGATTGTCACCCTCTTTGAGGAATTGTATCAAGAGATTCTGGAATTGAAGGAAAAGATCGATTCCAAATGAGTGTATTACCCCAATGATGGAAAGCCTTTTTTCATAATCTGATTCAGCAAAGAATGGGTGCGAAATGTGAGTCCTGATAATAAACGGTCCGATGACTATTGGATGGGAGTAAGAGACGCTCTTAGGATGGTTGATTCATTCCTAAGATGGTCAAAAGATAATAAAGAAAAGGCAAAGTCATTGGATGATTTCATTCATGATGGTTTAGTCGCTGCAGCGAAACGCTGTGAGAGTTGTCTGCATAAAGAGCTTGGTGTGAAATTTGATTCTAAAATGGATGAATACGAACCAGTAGATGATTCTACTGCGGTTGACGAGCCTGAAGATGAAGAGCTCATAGAATACGAATCGAATACCACGCCCCCTGAAATCGTCTTAGAAACTGAAGGACCGGCTGATTCAGAAGAAATTCCAATCAGAATTGAATCAGAGGATAGAGAAATTGAATTCGAATCCTCGTCCGCACCAGCAATAGACGATGGATCGGTTCGATTAGAATCGATGGGAATGCACGATGGTTCAGTAGAGGACGATACACAATTATCTGGAGGTCCTCGGGAGTTCTCGTCTGACTTTGCATTGGTAGAGCCTGATCCACTTGTTATTGAATCAGATTCCGACTCCTCGGAAGAAGAGGTTGAAGATGCAGAGGAATCTGATCTCTACAAAGACTCGTATGTTCCTGAGCCCCCTCCAGAGGTCAAAGAGGAACTTAGCGTAGAACGTCCAAAATACTCCTGGGAGCAATCAGAACCAACCTCTTTGAGGGAAGCGACAGGGAGTGATGACCTACAATCAGAAGAAGAAACTAAGGAACCTTCAGAGTCACTTAGGGTTTGGAGTCCGATGGAAGAGTCTTCTCCTGATAGCATTGAAGATGATGGGATGGAGCATGATGAATCTGGACCATCTGAATCGCCTCCTCCACCTCCTCCACCCCCTGAAACTGAGGAGAGTGAAGAAGAACGTAGACGAAGAGCTCGCCGCCTCTTCTTTGGTGGCTAAGAGTTGATATGAACTACAACTCCTTTGTTTGCATAGCTGTTCGTAAGACTCAACGCGAAGCGTTATTGACAGCAATATCAAAGATGCCAAATCCTGTTCCAATATCTCCTGCAAGTAGGCGTATAATTATCAAACCATCGATCTATGATCCTAATCTACCAGGAAATACGTCTTTTGGGATGATGAAAGCAGTTGCTGAGTTTTTCCAAAATGTCGCACCAATTAGTATTGTTGAATCCGACAATCCCGTTCGAAAGGCAGAGGAGGCATTCAAAGCTTCAGGTTACGATTCTCTTATGAGTGAAAGCGTCAATCTAGTTAATCTTTCACATCAACCATTGAAATCAGTTATGATGGCTGGTCATTATTTCAAAGAGGTTTTACTGCCCAGCTTATTGATTGAGAATGATTTTCTCGTAAATCTGGCAACTGTAAAGTCGCAGAAGAACATCACAATGGGTGCTGCTATCAAGAACCTATTTGGATTGCTACCTAATGAAGAAAAAGCGAATATGCATCAACATCTCTCTGATGTTTTGATTGACCTATTGGTTCAGTTTAGGCCTCGTTTGAATATCGTTGATCTCACCTATCTCGTGGAAGGTGATCGAACGAATGCAAAAGTTCGACAAATAGGGGGAATAGTTCTAGGCACAGATGCTGTGGCTGTTGATGCCTATTGTGCCCATTTACTTGGTTTGGATCCAATGAAGATCAGCTATTTGCGAAAAGCATCTAATCTAGGGCTTGGAGAAGCTTTGATTGAGAGAATCCAAGTCTTAGGTACCGAACATCAAATTGAGCAGCTTACAACATTGACATCCATTTAGACTCATCCACAATTGATATATTACTATAGGATTTGGAACTAAACCCCCGAAGGATCGGGGATAGTCGTCAAAAATGGGTGGCGATTGAATGGACTGGACGTCTCATCATATGCAGGTAATTCCTGCTTCAGGAACTCTCAAGATCCTTGATATGGCAAAGAAGATGGAAATGGCAGGGAAAAAGGTTTATCACTTTGAGGTGGGACAACCTGACTTCATAACACCCCAAAACATCACTGAAGCCGCCATTGCAGCCCTTAAGGCCGGAAAAACCATGTATACTTCCTCCAGAGGAATAGTTGAGTTGCTTGATGCAATTCAGGAACTCTATGCTAGACGCAACATACACATTGAAGGAAGGAAAAACGTCATAGTGACTCCAGGTGCAAAAATGGCTCTTTTTCAAGGATTTCTTTCAACTATTGATGTAGGTGATGATGTTTTAGTTCTAGCTCCATCATGGCCAACCTATAAAGTTCTTCTTAGAAATGCAGGAGCAAAGCCTGTCGACGTTAGGACGAATCCTGGCTATGTATTGGATGAGGAAGCCCTGAAGAATAAGATTGGCAAAGAAGTATCTGCAATCGTGATTAACAGCCCAAATAACCCAACTGGTGGCGTGCTCACCAAAGATCAAATGAAGATGATTTTTGATCTCGCTACAGATAATAATTTTCTAATATTTAGCGATGAGATATATGAGGAACTCGTTTACGATGGGTTCAAACAGACTTCTATGCTCGAGGTTGATCCTGAGCTGGAGAGAACAGTAGTTATTAGCGGTTTTTCGAAGTCCTATGCGATGACTGGCTGGCGTCTTGGGTATGCGATTGCTTCACCTGATACAATCGACAATATGGTACGTATTCAGCAGAATACAACATCATGCGCAACATCCTTTGTGCAGTATGCTGGTGTTGAAGCTATCATGGGTGATCAAAGTTCAATTCAACATATGAAGGAAGCATTCCAAGCCCGTCGCGATTTGATTCTGAGAATATTCTGTGAAATAGAGGGAGTTCAATGCATGAATCCAATGGGTGCATTCTATGTATTTCCAGATATGAGCCGGTATGAGCTCAGTAGCAACACACTATCTGAACTCCTGCTAAAGAAAACAGGAGTGACATCTGTGCCCGGAAAAGTCTTTGGCGATGCATATGATCATCACTTAAGATTCTCATATTCAGTATCTGATCAGGATATTGAGAATGGAATGCTAGCAATGAAAGAATTCCTCTCGACACTGTGATTGGAGATTTTCATGTATGGCGCCCGTAAATTCGGAATCGTCCATTCACTTCTCTTGTACAAGATGTGGTGCTTGTTGTTCTCAAAAAGATATGATTGTGACACTTACAGGCCACGATATAACTCGAATTGCCTTTGCACTCGGATTAGATTCTACTCAAATGCTTAAAGTGGTAGACTTCTATATTCAGCCAGAGAATACTATATCTCCAATTGGACTGCAGGATACTATTCGTTTGAAGACTGAGAATGGCATGGCAGTTCTTGCATTGAGGAAGAACAAGTCACATCAGTGTATCTTTCTTGATGATGATTTGTGCATGATTCATCCCGCGAGACCCGGTGCTTGCCGTGCATTTCCCTTCGTATTTTCATATATGGAAGAGGAGATATCATGGGGACTAAGCGCATTGAAATCTATTTGTCCGGGGCTCGGATCGGGCGAGGAAGTAGACTTTGCTGAATTGTATGACATAGCGCAAGAGGTTCTGGAGGATCTTGCCCTATTTCGGGAATTCGGATATGATTGGAATCAAAGGAACTGTGAACATACAGCAGTCCTGCTGCTAGATAGTGTTCTCTCTGATCCGCGTTTCGCTGTGTAGTGAAAGATCTCACTTCAGAGTCTGCTAAGTATTTGAAGGATATTACCAAAATTGTGTTCAACAGTTCGTGATTTCTCTGTGTACGCTCCCAAGTTTCTTAATCGGTCATCGAGCTTCGCTTTCTCAGAGAACTCCTGTGATTTGATAATATCATGAATCTTCTCATTAAGTGTCAGGATTTCAGAAGATGACTTCAATACATACTTGAGCATTCGTATCATAAGATGAAAATCGGTGATATCTCTCAGTTGAAGAGTTTGGCTGTAGAATTGGAATTCTAGTCTAGCAAGTTTTTCGCGCATATTAACGAGTTCGAGAATCCAATTCTCTTCACCTGTCGAAAGGAGGTTCTCATATAGCTCATTCCATTTGTGTTGCTGATCAAGTAGTTGAACGAGATACCCTCTAAGGAATGAGAAATGGTCAACGCCTTCATCGATTTCCTCTTCTGTTCCAATTGGTTTCATCATGTCATCCATTTGACTATGTTTGACCGCAATCATTAGAGAAAATTTGTCAACATATCTTTTGACCTCATCCGTTTTCTCTTTCCTCGTCATCAGGTCTGCAAAAGTATCTGCTAGAGTTAGTATAAACTTGTAAAGACACTCACTGCAGATTTCAGCACTCGCGGTCAAATCCTTTGTCGAAAGAAATTGAAGAGCATCTTCCAAATCATTACCTGGAACATCCTTTCCATGAATCCTTAAAGCCCATCCCTGAGAGATACAATAGACCTTGTTGTTCGGATAATTGACATAAATTGAGGCATAACAGATATTGCCTTCTTGTGCCTGTTCTTGTGCAATGCTTTCTTTATCAGGATGATATGCAAAGATCGATGGGTCTACATCAATAGCTTCTACTTCTAAGATGTTATCATCATTCACACAAAGTGTTTCATCACCAAACACCTTGAAGCATGGACAACCTCTAACGACACGGATTGAATTCTGTCCCATCTCACCTTCTCGTCCAAGGACATCCATATTATCAGGCTCCAGCTATTACGCATCCTCTTCCATATAGAAGCAACATGAAATCAAGTACTTTAATGGTTATAGTACTTTTTCTGTTGGCCTAACCTTAATCTCAGACAATAGAGGGACAAGTTTTCTAAAGCCGATTTCTGATTTCCTTCTAATAGACTCAATCTCCCCTAGAATCTTCTCGTGGGTTTCAAGTATAAGTCCGGAATTCATTACAATATGATTGAGACTTCTGATTTCATCATGAAGGGAGAGGATTTTGCGGGTCGTTCCAATCATTAGCTTGAGATATGTAACCGCGGATACCTCATCGCAATCTTGATTCACTGATAGTACTTGATGCTGAAATACTGATTCGAATTTACTGAGTCTTCTATAGGCATCAACTAAGAGCTTCATATCTTCAGAATCAGTACTTTCCATTTCAAAAATCAGGTCATAATGCTCTATTGAAATAGACAAGTGAGATTGATCGAATCTCTCATTTCTATCAATCATTGAATTGCGATATGAAGGGATTACTCCATAGCTGAGCTCAGAGGCAATTAGGTTCACTAAATCTCTAGTATATGTTATGATAATCCCGCTTCTTTCGCTGTCACTTAGGATTTCTTTAAAGACATCTGTCAAGGTTATCAGATATTTGTACAAACAAGATGAGCATATGGCATCATCAACTCCCATCTGTGATGGAAGTACAAAATTCAAGGCATCTTTGATGTCTGCTGCGCGAATCGCTTGGCGATTTATCGTAATAGCATCACCCCGATTTACACAATAGGCTATTCCATCTCGCGGGTCTAAATTCAATAAGCCATAACAGATATCCTCTCTATCGCTCTCGAACTCGCTAAGCATCTCTATAGACTCAAGCTGAGCAAAGAAATTTGGATCTATTGCTATAGACTTGATAGGAAGTACATTGTCCTTATTGATACATACTCTTTCTATCCCATACTCCCTCATGCATGGGCACCCTCTAACAAGCTGGATTCGATTATCGTAGTTGCCTGTGACAATCATCAAGTCTGATATCATCCTAATGACCATTTCAGGTTCTTTGCACTATCTGAAAACTCAGAATGCGTACTAGTACAGTGTTTTTTGATTTATACAATACATTAAGGTATCTTGGACGGAAGAATTGGGGGGGAGAGCTGCCAAATAGGCTGCTCTCTATCCCCAGAGTTCTCTCTTGAGAAGATCTCTAATTGCAATCCTTATGGCTTCGGATCTATTTGGATAAAGATTGCTTTCAACTAGCTTCTCAAGACCGTCTATATATGTTTCAGGAACGTGAAGTGTTACGAGTTTCATTTGCTTTCACCAACATATCTCTCAGACGACGAGTAATCTCTCGTTGTCTATGGTGGTAATCACCTGATTAGTATCCACGTCATACCTCCATATTATACTGAGTAATACCAACTTGATATTCAGAATGATTTCCGTGTCTTGTCGTATTTATCTTTGATATTCGTCGACAGCCGTTACGATAGTGCTTAAATTCAGTTCTTTGCGCCCAGAACTCGAAGTTCCGTGAAGGTTGTGCATGATAATGGACAGACAAGCTGGCATTGATTTTCTGTTTAATCCTCGTTCTATAGCTGTAATTGGTGCTTCAGAAACGAGAGGGAAGCTAGGGAATGATGTGATGCGGAATATCGTGGACAGTGGCTTTGATGGACGTATTTATCCGATCAATCCTAAGGGTGGCGAAATTATTGGTCATCAAGTCTTTAGATCGGTGAAGGATATTTCCGGCGATGTTGATGTAGCAATTATAGTAATTCCTGCTAAATTTGTTCTAGAATCTGTTGAAGAGTGCGGCGAGAAAGGAGTGAGAGCTCTCGTAATCATTAGTGCTGGGTTTAAGGAGGTTGGACATGAAGGGAACGAAGCTGAAAAGCAGATCATTGACACAGCTGAAAAATATGGCATGGTAGTTCAAGGTCCCAATTGTCTGGGAATCATTAACACACATTCACCCTACAATGGGTCCTTTTCTGCTGGCACTCCAGCAAAAGGCACTATCGCTTTTGCATCACAATCTGGCGCCTTGATGACTGGACTTCTCGACTGGAGCCTAATGGAAAGAATTGGTTTTTCAAAATTTGTTAGCCTGGGGAATAAGGCACAACTGGATGAGGCTGATTTTGTCGAAGCATTCGGCCGAGATGAGGACTCGACATTCATTCTTCTCTATATCGAGTCTGTTGTAAATGGTCGAAAATTCATGGATGCTTGTCGGAGAGTGATACCTCACAAGCCAATCTTTGTTGTAAAATCTGGAGTTAGCGCTGCTGGAGCTAGAGCCGCATCATCACATACGGGATCGCTTGCTGGAAGTGATACCGCTTATGATGTAGCCTTTAAACAGTGTGGGGTGAGTCGTGCAACAAGCATGGCAGAGCTCTTTGATGTTGCCAATGTGTTTGATGACATGTACCTACCGAAAGGAAATCGTGTTTCCATTATCACGAATGCAGGAGGTCCTGGAATACTTACGACCGATGCTTGTGAAGCCATGGGATTAGAAATAGCTAGACTGAGTAGTGAAACAATCGAGTACCTAAAGAAGAATCTACCTCCTGCAGCATCTGTGTATAATCCGATTGATGCGCTTGGAACTGCTTTGCCTGAGGACTATGAGCTGTGTATCGAAGCTTCACTCAGAGACGAGAATGTTGACGCGGTTTTAGTGTTACTTACACCTCAAGCAATGACAAAAATCCCAGCAACGGCACAGGTAATTGTGGAATCCCATAAGAAATATCCTGGCAAACCTCTAATCGCGGTGTTTATGGGCGGTAATTCAATGGTATACCCTAGAATAATTCTAACTGATGGAGGAATTCCAGTATTTGATTTTCCTGAACGTGCTGTCCATGCATTATCAGAATTATACAAGTACACTGTTAATCGAGAAAAGTTGAAGGATGAAGCCACACCTGTCTTTAAGGCAGATAAAGAGCGTGTGAAGAGAATAATAAAGAAAGTGCGAGATGATAAACGGAGAGTTCTTCTCGGAAGTGAAGCACATGAGATTGCAGAGGCCTTTGGCATTCCAGTTGCTCGAATTCGCTTAGCCACAAGTTCCGAAGAAGCTAAGAATCTGGCTGATGAGCTTGGATACCCTGTTGTGCTGAAGATTGCTAGTCCTGATATAGTCCATAAGAGCGATATCGGCGGTATCAAGATAGGACTAAAAACCGCTGAAGAGGTAGAAGCTGCTTTTGTGGAGATTGTTGATAACGCACGCAAACATGTGCCAAAAGCAATTGTATATGGAGTGGATGTACAAGAGATGGCTGAGAAGGGTAAAGAGCTAATAATTGGTTGCTCTCGGGATATTCAGTTCGGTCCTCTTGTCATGTTTGGCGCTGGAGGTATATTCGTTAATTATCTGAAAGACATTTCATTCAGACTCGCTCCCATGACTCGAAGGGATGCGACTGAGCTAATTGATGAAACGAAAATAGGAACCTTATTGAAAGGAGTCCGTGGGGAGTTCCCCAGTGATATTGTAGCTATAGAAGATACAATCCTTCGAATAAGTCAATTGGTGACTGATTTCGAGGAGATAGTGGAGCTTGATATCAATCCTGCTTTTGCCTACGAAAAAGGCAAAGGCGTATCAGCAGTTGATGTAAAGATAACAATCGGAGGCGAGCACTGATGACGAAGAATATTGTCATAAGTGGTGAAACACTTACTGGAAAGACTCTTGTTGCCTTAGGTCTTGCAAGGCATCTGAAATCAAAGGGGAAAGGAGTTGGATATTTCAAACCTATTGGTGAGGTTAATGATGATGATGCTGTTGTTATGAAAGAGGTTCTTGGTCTTGATGCAGATTTGAATCTAATTATGCCCATTGCGAGAACAAAGACGAGCTTTGATGAATTCCTCAAGATTGGACGGGAAGCACTTCTCTCCAATATTCAGAGTGCTTTCTCAGCCATATCGCAAGATACGGACTATATGATTATTGAAGGCACTGCTGCTCCATGGCATCTTCTTCATGTAGGGCTCTCAACTCCACAATTGGCAAAGGAAATGAATGCCTCAGTCATCTGTCTAGTTAATTTCACTGATCAGACTGAAATAGATGACATCCTAATTCTTCGAGCTCTATTCAGTTACTATGGAATTGATGATATCTCTATTATCCTCAATCTCGTTCCCCCAATGCTCAAGACTATGATTTCTGAGAAAATTAAGCCCTACATCGAATCGAAAGGACTGAAATTTCTTGGAACGATTTATAGAACTCGCGAGCTATTCAGTCCCAACATCCGAGAGCTTATGAAAGCTCTAGATGGTGAGATGGTTGTTGGTGAAGACAAGCTAGATTTGCTAATTGATCAATTCATGGTTGGGAGCATGGCTCCAGAGAATGCTCTGAAATGGTTCCGGCGCGCAAAGGATAAGGCTGTAATCACTAGTGGCGACAGATCTGATATCTGCCTTGCCGCGATGGAAACTGATACGAATCTACTAATTCTAACTGGTGGTATAGGGCCCGATATCAGAACACTAGCTCGGGCTCGAGAGGTAGGAGTTCCGATAATGATGACAGCTCATGATACCTATACTACAGGTAAGATAGTGGACACATTGATTGGTACTGTCAATCCTGATAATCTATCAAAAATTCCAATGATTGAGAAGATTATCTTAGACTCAATCGATTTTAGTGAAGTCGAGTAAAAAGGTGAGGAGGAGCATCATGCTCCTACTCTATAACAAGTGCGGAACTCACGTTTCGCCGGGAGAGTAAAAGTGCGCTCCAACAAATTCTCGTTCGTTCCTCCATAAGTCACCTTGTATGTTTCAGCTAATACTCACTTAGTATTCTGGTACGACACAGACAATACTTCCGTATCATTTCGACGAATCCTTTTATTCTCTCAAAGCAATTATTTCTTGGAGTTTCTAAAAGTGACGGATGGTATTCAGGCTGCGGCCGAAGACGAAAAAGGAGTTGCTACATGTATCCTATGCGGTAAGCCGCTAAAGGGATTCCAGACAGTAATATTCCGAGATTGGCATGCGCATGCTGAATGTGCTCAAGAAGCCCTTGAAAAGCAGGTTGATAACTTCAATCGAATTCCTTTTTGGATTGGGTCATTGGGTTGTGTTTTTGGAATCATTTTGGCATTCCCATTTCTTCTGCTTCCAATGCAAGTCTATAATCCAACTCCTTATTGGATAGCTTTCCTAGGTATGGCCATATCGCTTTTCTTCCAGGTATTTGGATTCTATGGCTTCGCTTCGAATTATGATGAAGGAACAGGTATCATTTGTGCAATCATCGCTGTTGCGGCTGGAGTTTGTCATCTGTTTACAACCAGTCTTTTCATTGAATATGGCTACGATACGCAGTATTATGATCCTGAAACTGGGTTATTGGTAGTCCGAAGTATTCCAAATATGGAAATTTCTCTATTTCTTTCGTTTGGATTCCTACTCTTACTTATGGCACTTGTGGCAATCATGGTACTGCTTCTCGGTCAATCTGCTACCTTTGGATTTGACAATCGAATAATCGTAGTGATTCTTGTGGGAGCTGCTGCTTTGATGCCTTTTGTCCCTCTCAATTTCTACATTGAAATAATCTTAGTGACAGCCTTGTTCCTCTCTGCTCAGGTTCCAAAAGAATGGAAAAAAGTTGAAATCGGCTAATCAGAGGGGTGATTTTTCTCACCTCTCCTTGTTTATTTTCGATGCACTTCACTTCTCTTACCAGATAGCGACATTCTCTCTTGAGATATTGTTCCTTTTCGTACTAAAATCCCGAGAATAATTACGAAAAGAGAAGTTTCGTTTAGTGGTGTCCAATTTCGGCCATTTGTACTCTTTCTCGGAAAGAATTTATGGTAGCATCGTCATGAGTCGAGCTGTTGTAAAAAACAATTGAGGTGTATAAATGGCATCTGATGCAGATTCATCTGGTAAAGCTGAAGACACGCCTAAAGCCGCTCAGGAATTAGAATCACTGAAGTGGATACGAGAAAGGCGATCAATCAGGGAATTTACTGGAGAGAAGATTCCAGATGAGCATATTGAACTGATACTTGAGGCAGCAAGGCATGCCCCAAGTCCGGAGAATATGCTCATGATGAGATTTGTAGTAATACGCGATGATCACGACATGAAGGTTTTCTTAGCTGATATCGCTCAGGAGATGGCACAGACTGCATTTGGTGGAGCTCCTTTTGAGCTCACAAGTGGACGTAACTGGTTCATATCTGATCCATACCGAGCAGCGGTATACGCACGACTCCGGGATGGAGAACTATTCAGATACCCTGAGAAGAGTGATACAGTTATCATCGTTTGCGCTAGCGAAGCGTGGCATGATGCAGGCTATCTATATCCCAACTCACTATTTGGATCAGTTGTGAGTGGAATGGCCATCATGAACATGTGGTTGACAGCAACAGAACTCGGGTATGGATGTGGCTATGAGGCACTTGTATGTTCGGACCCACGTCATGCAGAGTTGATTCGCGACAAGCTTGGTATTCCCCCTATTTGGGAACCATTGACTGCTTTCTGTATTGGTCAAAGGATATCAGCAAGAGCTTTGGGCCCGAGCAGAGCACCACTCGAAGGTCTCATGTATGAGGAGCGATGGGGAAGACCCTACAAGCGATTGGCATTCAGGGAGGATGAATGAGACAATGGATATCGTATTCGATGATAAAACTATGGCGAACCTCAAAGAACTAGCTGACGAAGCTGGCCTTACGGTTCAGGGTCTCGTTATGTGCGTCATGGAACAATTCGCTAACAACAAAGGAGGACGAGTCTACACTGGACGCTGGTCTGGTGGAGAGGAAGATGGCGTGAAAGGTTTCCGCTATTGTGTTCAGTGGCCTTTTAGACCCGGCTTTAAGGAAGCCGTCGGTGGCGAAGTAAAGAGGTGGAGTCAATAATGGCGAAATTCAGAAAACATCCAACAGGAGAATGGCCGTTCTATCCCACTCTTGATGAGGAGTCTATAGAACACGAGTATTGGAACTCGAAGAAGATGTACCATACTGCTTTCATCAATGATCGAAAGGGAAGAATCGTGGTTCTTATGGATAACGACAAATACGAGGAGTTCCTTCAGAAGATCAAGAAGCGGAAGGGCAACTTCTGGACGACGACATTAGAAACAGTCATGCACGAGGCAATAAATGACTGGATGAACAAGGAGGATGAGTAATCATGTCACAACTTCAAGAGTTCTTCAAATTCTTCATGCATCAAGTGAACTCAAAAGATGACTTGAAGAAACATATCGCAGATTGGATTGGTCCATATCATGGAAAAATCCTTCAGGTACACACTGAAGAGGGCGACCAATATCTTGTTGTCAAGCACTCTGGGATGTCGCTGCATGATGGTGTTTATCCAAGTCCGGATGTAATCTACAAAGCACGTTCTGAGGTCCTCCTAGGAATTTTCACTGGTGAAATCCCATTCAAGGATACAATGAAGGATGGAAGTCTTGTAGTGATTGGAAACGCTCATGAGAGTGATCCATTGGCCAATTTGATTCTAGTCGCCATGACTGGTGCACTCTAGGAGGTAATCTCATGGCAATAAACAAGATTGCGGTCATTGGTGCTGGTCTGATGGGTTCCGGAATCGCATATGTTTCTGCAGGGAAAGGCATCCATGTCACACTGGTTGATGTGAACAATGGTGCTCTTGAGGCAGGTATGGATCGAATTCGGAACGATGTCATGACGGGTGTTGACAAGGGAAAACTAGGCTTATCAGAGGCACAAGCCTTGATGGGCAATTTGGCTTCAACAACGAGCATTTCTGATGCAGTTAAGGAAGTAGACCTTGTCATAGAAGCAATCTTTGAGAACATGGAGATTAAGAAGAAGGTATTCGCTGAGTGTGATGCGAACGCACCACCTCATGCCATACTTGCCACCAACACCTCTTCTCTCAGTATTGACGAGCTCGCATCTGCGACAAATAGGCCCGACAAGTTCATCGGAATGCACTATTTCTCACCAGTTGCTGCGATGAAATTGATAGAAATCGTCATTGGTGAAAACACCAGTGAAGAAACGATCAAATCTGCTGTAGATGTCGGTGAGAGACAAGGTAAGATTCCAGTAAAAGCTAAGAATAGTCCAGGATTCATTGTAAATAGGATTCTCATGCCTGTGCTTCGTGAATCTATCCTCTTGTATGAGCAAGGAACTGCTACCAAGGAGGAGATTGACAACGTAATGACAACTCATGCCAAATTCATGGTAGGTCCATTTGCATTAGGTGATTTTGTTGGACTTGACATTGCCTACAATGCAATGAGTACGTTGTATCGCGAGCTTGGTGATTGCTTTAAGCCTCCTGAAACTCTCAAGAACCTAGTAGAAGCAGGTGCAATCGGAAATAAAGCTAAGAAGGGATTCTATCAATATGGTGCAATACAGGAAGAACCAGAACCACCTAAAGGAGTTGATCCACAATGGTTGCTTTCTCGGATTCAAATGCCAGTGTTGCGAGAAGCCATGATTCTTGTTGATGAAGGAATTGCAGAAAAGGACGACATCGATATGGCGATGAAACTCGGTGCGAGCTTTCCTGAAGGCCCCTTCGAAACTGCAAATAAGATTGGTCTTGACAAAGTTAAGGCTGAGATGCAGAAACTGTATGAAGAATTAGGTGAGTGCTACTCAGTTCCAAAGATGCTTGGTTAGTTTCCTATAGAAGGCAAGGACTTCCTTGCCTATCTTTTCTCTTTTCGTTAATTAGTGAATTGCAATTCGACAATCTAGAAGGACCGGTATTTATTAGAGGAAGGATGTTGTTTCTTGACATAGTCTTTGAACGGTGATGATAATGGGAGAATACAAAACTCTTCTTTATTCAAAGGAAGGATCATTTCTTTCCCCAGTGAAAAATGTAGCTGTAATCAAATTCAACCGCGTAGATGCTTTGAACAGCATTAATGACGACTTCATTCTTGATTTGAACAATGCTTTGGATGAAGCTGCAAACGATAATGATGTTCGGTCGATAGTGCTAGCTTCTGCACACGATAAGGTGTTCTGTACAGGTGCTGATCTTAAGATGGCACAAGGCTATCTTGGGAAAGGTGATGAAGTAAAACCATTGTTGGAACAGGGACAGCAAGTCATCGATAAAATCGCAAAACTTAGCAAACCTGTCATTGCAGCAATTCATGGTCTATGTCTGGGCGGTGGAACTGAAATTGCTCTTGCTTGTGACATCCGTATATGTGATACCGAAGCCAAGATTGGTACTCCCGAAGTGAGTCTTGGTCTTATTCCCGCTTGGGGTGGATGTGTACGACTACCAAGAATCATTGGTCTTGGAAAGGCTATGGAGCTTATCCTAACTGGTGGTCAAGTCACAGCTGATGAAGCCTTACAGATGGGTTTGGTCAGCAAGGTTGTGACCAAGGATGAACTACTAAGCCAAGCTATGTGGTATGGTGCGAAATTAGGTGGTAATGCCCCTCTTGCATTGAAATGGGCGAAAGCCGCAACACACATGGCATTTGATGATGACTACGATGATAACCATGAATTCCAGACTAAGGCTGGCGTTGCATTGTTCGCAACAAAAGACTTGGGAGAAGGTATCTCTGCAGTCTTTGAGAAGCGTCGTGGTAAATTCACTGGTGAGTGATCAAGTTCAACGATGGGGTCATTCCCCATCTTCTCTCTTTTTCAACTATCTTTATTCCATATGTACACCGAATAATGGCGAACATCTTCAAATCCAAGTGATTCATAGAGATATCTTGCTGGATTATCAATTGTTACATCTAGATTGATTTTGGTTATATTCGGTTTCCCTTCAATCATTTTCTTGAATGAGTACACAAGGATTGCTCTTCCAAGACCTTGGCCGCGTTCTTCTTTCTGGATGCATATATCAGGAATATATCCTGTTTCATCGTCTGTCTGAGTTAGAAAAATAACACCAACAGGTTTGCCGAGTTTGTGAATGACAAATGAATATCCTTCCTCATATTTTCCATATACGCTCTTCTCAATGTTTTCAATGAGGGACTCTACTGCTTCTGGAGTGCTGAAGAAATTTGGAAAAACATGAACATCAATATTTCCGGTATTTGCCTCATAGATGAGTTTGATCATCTCTTCTTTCCTTTCCCTGTCGTAATCCGCAAAAGTGAATTCCTCGGATAATTCGCGCTGAGATAGAGAGGATATCTTGTCCCTTGAGAGCGTCATGTGTTTTCTGTCATATTTTTCAAATCCTCGTGTAAGAGCATACTTGGAGAGCTCGCCATCTACTGATGAACTCCCAATGCGAACCAAAGAGAATTCTTTCGATAACTTGTCAAAGCCATAGTCAAACAACTCCTTCTTTGAATGAAAACGATCCCTCGCAGACTCACTTGCATAGAGAATGCTTATTCCTCCACTTCTCAGACCGAGAACAGAGAATCCAATTGATTGCTCATTCTCAAAAGATGCGTAGAGTTCGATTGCACCTTCAGACAATCCCTTCTTCAGTCGCTCTTCTAGTGGAACTAACGGGGCAAATGGGCCTTCATCCGTGGATGAAGAATATTCCTTAATAATATCTTGAACCTCATCAAATGATTCAAGAGATATTTGCCTTATCATATCCTAGTCACCATAGCAAAGACTACAAAAATCCTCCAACCAGCGCAATATCATATTAGTCAATAAAGTCTCTTTCGAATTGTTGCATTGCTGAGAATCCTGCTTGCTCGATATCTCTTGCCATTTTTTCGTAGATTTCTCTGAAAGCTTCTTCATGACACTCTGAATGACCATAGGGATGAAAATGTGCCACTAGCCTCCCGGTATCATCAATTATTCGGAAGGTTGGTCTGGGGATAGGACCAACTGTCTTAGGGTCCCTTTTTGGCTCTACACGCTCAATTTTGTAGGAATGTGGACAATACCTTTCGAACGCCCTTGGAATCTCCTCCATGCGTCCCACATCTTGTGCTTGGTATCTAGGATGTTTTACCATTTCCCTCACCAATATCCTATTCTTGTTCCACTACTTTAAACTTGGTTGTATCTAACTGTCGAATTCACAATCGTCATCTTCACATCCGTCAACCTTAAGACCTCGTCTTGAGATGTTAGATAAGTCTGATAGAACGTAAGGAGCTACTCATTCGCATATAGAGGAGTTCCTTGTGGAGGAAAAAACAAATGGCAAGACGCGTCGCTGTTGTGGCTGGTGGCCATAGCAAATTTGGAAAGCGATATGATGCCACCATGAGAGAATTGTGTGCTGAGGCATACAAACCAATCTATGATGAAGGCATCACACAGGACAAGATCGACGCTTCTGTTCTCTCCTACGCTGCATCGCAATTCACTGGTCAAGGTGCTGGTTCTGCTTTGATGGCCGATTATATCGGCATGCAAGAGAAACCGCATCTTAGAGTTGAATCTGCTTGCACAACAGGAACAGCCTCTCTTAGGGCTGCTTGGGGAATGGTAGCAGCTGGTCTTTATGACGTTATGCTTGTACTTGGTGTTGAGCAGATGAATCGAGTATCTTCAGCTACAGCAACCGAATATATGTCACGAGCTGGCGATATGAGATGGGAGTATCCCTATGGAATCTCATTCCCTGCCTTCTATGCTCTAATGGCATCACGATACATGCATGAATATAACATGACTCATGACACATTGGCAAAAATAGCTGTCAAATCCCATCATTATGGTGCTCAGAATCCTAAGGCACACCTGCCGAAAGAAATACCTTTTGAGGAAGCCAACAATGCAATTCCTATCTGCAGACCCCTCAATCTCTATGACTGTAGCTTGATTACGGATGGAGGTGCTGCTGTTGTCATCGCTGCAGAGGACAGAGTCAAGGAATTCACTGATCGACCAATGTGGATAAAGGGCATTGGTGCTGGCGCATCTGAGATGATGATTCAGGATAGAAAGAGCTTAACATCGATCCCAGGAGCAAAGCGAGCTGCAGCTGCTGCCTATAAGATGGCTGATCTAAAACCTGATGATATGAACATGGCACAGGTTCATGACTGTTTTACGATTGCTGAACTAATTGCATACGAAGACTTGGGTTTTGCAGAGCCAGGTAAAGGTCCAGAATTAGTTGAGAACAAGGACAACTACCATACAGGTAGGATTCCTGTCAACTGCGATGGTGGTCTCAAGAGTAAGGGACATCCGCTGGGTGCGACAGGAGTTTCTATGACCTACGAGATAATGAAACAGATGCGTGGTGAGGCTGAGCTCCCATCAAGACAAATCAAAGATGTCAAGTATGGACTGGCACACAATGTTGGTCAATCTGGGCAGTTTGTAAATGTCTTTATCTTTGAGAGGGGATGGTCCTAATGGGTGAACAGAAAGAACTCTATCTTGGTTATACTACTGATAAGGCAGTGACTCCCTTCTTCCAGAAGTTTCTCGAGGCACTGGATCAGGAGAAGCTAATGATGAGCAAGTGTACTTCATGTGGAGAGGAATTTCTGCCTCCGAGAGAACATTGTCAGAAATGTCTTAGTAAGGCTGAGTTGGCACCTTTCACAGAAACTGAAGCAAAGCTTAGATCATACGTGATAGTTGATTTTGCTCCAGAAACCTTGACATCTAAAGCACCCTATGTTGTGGCAATTGGTGAGTTTCCATCTGGAAAGCGACTAACTGCTCATATCACTAATCTCATGAGTATGCCTGAAGTTGGTATGACTCTCAAGCTTGGCTATGAGAAGATAGATGATAAGAAGATTACATACAAATGGCTTGTCTAAGCTACCCTGAGGGTCACAGGACCCTCTTCTTCTTTTTCTTTGAAATTTCCATCTAAGCAGTGACATTCAAGAACATTTGCCATCTTGGTAATGATCGCTACAGACTTCAGAGTATCAAGATAGACTTTGGAGGCATTTCTATAGTCCATATTCTCGAGCTTGTATATTGCGTTATCAATCATCTCAATGGCGTCGAGTATTCTCCTTCGTCCATCATTTCGTCGATAATCTGAGAAGACGATGTATTCAGGACCTTCCTTAGTCAGGCCACGAAGGAGCAATCCTTCCTCCTTAACGGTTGTCTTCATCTCATATGAACTCAAGAGCGAGTTCTTCATAGCGAGGAGTGAGTCTACTAAGACCTGATTCTTCTCTCCCTGCTGCATCATCACTTCTCCGAATTGTTATAGTCTAGCGTTGCACAAATCAACAAACCAGTAAATAAGCATTAAGGCGAATTTCGAAATCCACTATTCAGGTTAATTATGAATTTCTAACTCTTCATGCTGATGAGATTAGCGTCTGAGAACGCTTATTTAGGAGCCTGAAATCAAAAAGACCTGTTCTCCTGGAGGAGTTTATCATGTCTGAAGAGATTGTACTCTATGAGGCATCCGATGGTGTTGCCAAAATCACTATTAATCGTCCAAGCAAGTATAATGCACTTAATGTGGCTGTTGTTACAAGGCTCACTGAATTGATGAAGCAAGCAGAAGCAGATGCTGCTGTTCGAGTTGTGATTCTTACAGGAGCTGGCGATAAGGCATTCGCAGCTGGTGCAGATATCTCTGAGTTTAGTGACAAGAATTCGAATACAGTTCGTGCGTTAGCTGAGAACGGACAGAATCTTTGCAAGTACATGGAAAGAATGTCTAAGCCTGTAATTGCAGCTATCAACGGATTCGCACTCGGTGGTGGTTGTGAGATTTCTATGGCCTGTGATATCAGATATGCTTCAGTAAATGCGCGATTTGGTCAACCTGAAATCAATCTAGGAATCATTCCAGGTTTCGGAGGTACGGTTCGCTTACCTCGGATAGTAGGATTAGGTATAGCAAAGGAGCTGGTCTATTCTGGTGATCAAATAAAAGCTGAAGAGGCTCATCGAATTGGTCTGGTGAATAAGTTATTTGACACACCTGAAGCTCTACAGGAAGGCGCAATGGAATTAGCAAAGAAGCTAGCGCTCAAACCTGGTGTAGCTGTTAAATTGGCTAAGCAATCCTTACAGAATGCATGGGAATTGCCGCTTGAGAAGAATCTGGGATTCGAAGTTGATGTCTTCTGTGAAACATTTGATACCGAAGACAAAGATGAAGGAGTCGATGCATTTCTTACCAAACGAGAAGCGAAGTTCTCTCACAAATAATCGTCTGGGCTACCATCCGTCTGATGGCGCCCTTGCTCCTTTATTTTAAATGGATTACATTATCCTCAAGCTCTACCATTCCTGTTCTTACCATATCCTCGATATGTTTCTCGAGCATGTATTCCTCGAAGATGAGGTATGCGTCTCTTGGAATTCTTGGATAGATTGTTGGTACACTGGCAAGGAGTTCTATTGTATTCATTCCTTTCCTAATATTCTCAATAATACGAAGCTCTCTTTGTTTGAATATTGCTAGGTAACTCTCTAATCGTTGAACGAGGTTCTCGCTGACTGGATCTATCAGATGACTACTAATGCCAATAGTAGGATTCAATTCAATCACGCTCTGAATGGACTCTTGGAATTCGCATACATCACTTACTGCATTTCCATACCAGGGTCCAAATCGAGTAAGGTCTATATCTACTAAGAATATGATGTCTGTTCCATTGATGCCAAAAAGTGTATGGTCCTTTGTGTGCCCTGGAGCGTGGATTGGTTTGAGTTCTATTTCACCAAGAGAGATTGGCTGGTTCTCGTTGAAAAGGCCTGTAACTGTAAAATTCCCCAATACATGAGGTAAACGCAACTCGATCAGTTGTCTCCAATTATCGAAGTACTTGTGTCCATTTATTCCATAGAACTCAATGGTACCCTCGAGTGTTTCAACCCCCTTTTTAGCAAGGGGATGACAAAGTAGATCACACTCAGAGACCTTCATTATCTCTGCAGCATGTCCCTTATGATCTACGTGGAAATGGGTTAGAATTATCTGATCGATATCTTCGATTGAGTATCCACAATCGCGAAGAGTCTTCTTTATGTTTTCAAGTGACGCTCCCGCATCAACAAGAGTCTTTATCTCATCATCGATGAATAAGGCATTTGCTTCTGGAAATCTACCATGATTCTTTCCCCTGACAAGATGTACTTTAGGTATTATTTCGATATGAGCTGGATATCCCTCTGACATGGCACGATACATCTGTCCTTGCCTGAAATAACTCTGTCGGGAGATTCATATTACTCATTGTTCATGTAAATAATACGTGGATTCCAGATATGGTGAGTGATATGAGTAGTAGAGTCTTTGCAGTTTTTGATATTGGTTCAACTGGTACGCGTTCTGTTCTAGTAGATGAAGAAGGTCGTGAGTTAAGTAAAGCATATGAGGAATATCCTCCAAATCCTCGAGATATTAAAATCCATGAGCAACTGGCTGATACATACTGGCGTACAGCATGCACTACAATGCAGCGTGCAATTACATCTATGGAAGGGGGTCCCGATGCGATTGTTGGGATTGTTGTGACAACAACCCGTGATTGCGTTACGCCAATTGATAAGGATGGGAAAGCTCTTGCTCCAACAGTTACTTGGATTGATAATCGTTCTAGTTCGAGAAGTAAGGAAATGGCTGAGGATATTGGTCCTCGAAAGACAGTGAATAAGCTCATGTGGTTCATGGAAGAACAGCCAGAATTATTCAAGAAAGCATACAAATTCGTACACCTTGATGCATTCATCAATAATCGACTGTGCGGAGCTTTGGTTAGTGATCAAACGAACGCTCGATATGGCCCCATAGATCATGAAACTCTGACTTGGTCTGATGAACTGTGTGAAGCAACAGGAATTCCCGTCGACAAGCTTGTGGATATCGTTGAGTCTGGAAAGGTAATTGGGGAGATTACTAGTGAGGCTGCAAAGGTCACTGGTCTGCGAAAGGGTACGATGGTTATTATGGGGAGTGCTGATCAGCAATGTTCAGCATTGGGAACTGGAACAATTACACCTGGGGTTGTGAAAGCTACTACCGGAACAGGCACGTTCGTTATAACTCATACCGATGATTTCATCGAAGATCCGTACGTTATGTTCTCTAATCCTTCTGCAATGCCTGGTAAATGGATACTTGAGGGAGTGATTCCCGGAACCGGCCTTGCTTACAAGTGGTATCGAGATAACTACTGCGAATCAGAAATTGCTCAAGCTGCAAGAACCGATAAGGATGTGTATGAGATCATAGAATCCTCTGCAGCAGCAATTCCTGCTGGATGCGATGGACTTGTAATTTTCCCATTCATGGCGTACAATAAGGGAATCTTCTATAATCTCGGATTCGGTCATACTAAAGCACATGTTGCCCGGGCCATTATGGAAGCTAATGGCTATGGAATCAGGATGTACTGCGAAATGATTGAAGGTATGCTTGATTTGGAATTCGATGAGCTGCGTATAGATGGTGGTGGATCGAATTCTCCACTATGGAGGCAGATTCAAGCAGATTGCACGAACAAGAGGGTTCTCCTCCCGAGATCTAGGGACTCTACCGCCATTGGTGCAGCGATTCTGGGAACAGTAGGTGCAGGTGTTTATGGTAGCTTTGAAGAAGCTGTGTCTAATATGGTCCATATAGTCGAACGAAGAGAGCCAATCCCAGAGCATCATAAAGTCTATGAACAGCAATATACCATCTACAATCAGCTATTGATTCAAGAAATGCCATCTTTGATTGAATTGACCTCATAGATTCTTTGGCATCCTATTCATGTAGCAAATCCATGCCAATGCGATTGGTATCGCTGCCAATAGTACGGTGATTCCAGCTGTATGATTATACTCCATCGAACGACTAACTATGCTCACTGACATCTCAACATCTCCGTAATTGGTTTGCATGATGATATCAATTGAACCGATATAGGGTGGCTCAATTTGGATAGTCGCCATCACAAAGGTTACATTTGTTGCTTCATAGTATGCGGTATAATTCTCTTCATTATACCATGCCCCCCATTCCGTGCTCTTCAATAGAACCAAATCTAAGGACCCTTCTGTACAACTGAGGAAAATCTCGATAGATTGATCATGAGATCTCATTGGAAAGTATGCATGGTATGGAGCAGTGAGATGATCAAGAATGCCAAATTCTGTTCCCTCTAGAATTGTGATTTCGCTTTCATATGGAACCAGAAAAAAGAAAGCAGAAACTGCGATGAGTCCAACGAATAAAATACACAGGGCATTAGAAGATGTATTTCCCCTCATACTTCATCAATTATGTGTGCACCTAGAACCATTTGAAGTATTTGCTGTCTCTAATCCGAAATGCTTGTATTGTGGGCATGTATGATGGAACAAGTAAGCTTGGAGGTAGTACCTCCAGTAGTACGGAGCTGGAATGACATGTCAGATTTCGATGTTGTTGTCATCGGTGGTGGAAGCACGGGAACTGCTGTTGCTCGAGATTGTGCTATGCGCGGATTCAAGACCATTCTTCTAGAGCGAGATGATATCGCATCAGCTACTGTAGGTACCTGTGCTGGTATGATCAGTTCTGGATTCAAATACTATCATGAACCTGAAGTAATGGACATGTGCTCAGAGGAGGTTGTTCACTTCAGAAAAATAGCAAGTCACATTGTTGCCAAACTTCCAATTCTATTCCCTCTGCTTGAATTTGCTGAGATTGGTTCAAATGGATTGGGGATGGAGGAGTATGAGAAGCGTGTGAAGGATAGAGGTGTACCTCCATTCCTAATCATTTCCCCTGAAGTCTCTCATGAAATAGAACCACTATTACATCCTGAGATAATCGCCAGTGGCTATATTGAGGAGTTTTTCATAGATCCCTTCAGATTATGTATTCTGCAAGCAAAGGATGCTCTGAATCATGGAGCTGAAATTCGCACTTATAGCGAGGTGACGGATATCCTCGTAAAAGATGGGAAAGTCGAAGGTATATCGTATTTCAATAGAATGTCCGGTGCAGTTGAGACAGTCCAAGCAAAAGTAATCGTAAATGCTTCAGGTCCTTGGGCTGGTGCTATCGCAAATCTTGCAGGAGTGAACCTCGAATTACGGTTGAATAAGGGAGCTCACGTAATTCTCGATCGGCGAATCACAAATGTCGGAATCTCGACAAGAGCTGTTGATAGACGGTGGGTGTATATGTTCCCACATGAGAATACTACGCTTATTGGAACCACTGCATTAGATACATGGGAGAACCCCGACGAACTTGTTACTAGTCAGGATGAGATTGAATATCTATTGAGAAGTATCGAGTTCGTGATACCCTCCATCAGAGAAGCAAGAATCATCAGAACGATGGAAGGAGTTCGGCCAATGGCTCCTGTATGGAAGGTTCCAGAGGATGATGTAACAAGAGGCTATGAGATCATCGATCATGAAAGGGATCTTGTTTCAGGTTTCTATTCGTTTATCGGTGGTAAGCTTGTCATGTGTAGACACATGGCGGAAGCTGTTACAGATTTGATATGCCTTAAACTAGGAGTTGACAAGAAATGTGAAACCCACCTCAAACCTCTCCCAGGGATGGCTGAAGAAGTCGACATACTTGCTCTCTCAAAGGAGTATGGTGTTTCTCTTCATGCTTTGGAAAGGCTACGTGCCAGAAGAGGAACGGAATCAGTTGAGATTCTTGAACTTACGAAAGAGAATCCAAGTTGGAAATCGCTAATCTGTACTTGTGAACCGGTTATGGAAGCAGAAATGCGATACACGATTAGGAACGAATATCCTCAGACATTGAATGATATTCGTCGAAGAGTCAGGTTGGGCACAGGACCATGTCAAGGAACATTTTGTACCTATAAAGCTGCAGCAATCCTCGCTGAGGAAATGGAACTTAGCGGGACTCAACTCCAGTTGGATGTAATGGACTATCTATCTGAAAGATGGAAAGGCAAGAGACCTCCATTACGCGGCTCAGGATTGGCACAAGAAGAAGTAGCACATGGGATCTATTCATGTGTTGCTAATCTAGATCAGACAGATACCGAATATGAACCAAAACCGTGGGAGGAGGTCAACTAAATGGAGTCAGCATGCGATATCCTTGTCATCGGTGGAGGTATGGCCGGACTAGTTGCTGGTATAACTGCAGCTGAGATGAGAGCCGATACAATTGTGGTTCGAAAAGGGGAAGGAGCTACTTCAATGTCCTCTGGTGCAATTGATATCGCAGGATACTTGAGAGGAGCATCAACTCCTTTCCTTTCCTCAAAAGAAGGCTTTGTTGCATACTCACAAATCTATCCATATCATCCCTATGCGTATGTGAGGGATGAGAACGAATCAGGATTGGAAGAAACAATAGCTTGGTTCAGTGGACTAGTAAAAGGTACGCCTGCAGAAGTAACAGGTAAATCTTCAAAAACAATAATGGCACTGACTGTTCTTGGAACAAGAAAACCTACTTGCTTACTTCAAAAAACC
>JAEORN010000245.1 GCA_016840825.1 Candidatus Thorarchaeota archaeon
ATCTTGCACCTTCATACGCTCCTTCGAAACATATCTCAACAATTCCAGGGATCATTCTACAGCCAAATGCATTCGAAAAGCGCGAAGCATATCTTGGTGCCATTCCATCGTTACCAGAACCAGAATAGATTGCTACACTCTTTGGACCAAATCTCTCTTTTGCGTCTTTCATCTGCAGAGCGATTTCATCAAAAGCCTCCTCCCAACTTATCCTCCTGAAAGTTCCATCTTTCTGCCTTTTCTGAGGATATAGCAGCCTATCTTTCGAGTACATTCTGATGATGTGGGCATAGCCTTTAGGGCAACACCTTCCAAGAGTATAGGGATGATTGGGGTCTCCTTGAATCCGAGTAATCACACCTTCCTCAACGTGAAGCACGTACGCGCAGATATCTGGGCAGTTTAGAGCACATGCAGAATAGTACTTCTCGATATGCATTGTAAAATTGGATTACGAGCACCATCATTAAGATTTCTAACAACTGAGCAGGATTATGTTGTAGTCACTCTGCTGGTCACTAAATCTCGCAAATAGTAAGTATTGTGACCAGACCTTAGCAAGATGCATGGAGAGATACCCTAATCAAGCGTATCTTTCACAGCAATAGGTTAATGGATTGATGTGTGGATGCAAGATACACTACCGATTGAAATCAGAGAATACAATGAATCTTTGGCAGAAGACATTGCACAGATGTGGAATACATGGGATGACCTGTGGCCTGGTGGTTTTACACAAGGTATCCCCTTTACAGCTGAACGAGTTAAGAAACAATACGGGCAAATAAACGCACTTGCATTGCTGATAGCTATTGATAGGGAAACAAACAAACCTGTGGGATCTTGTACACTTCATCCCAATTGGAGAGACCGTGAAGCTGCTTACATTGGGACTTTAGGAGTATCACCGGATGTATTGAATAAAAAAGTTGGAAAACAGCTTCTTTTGGAATCAATACGAATATCTTCGAGTAAAGGATACACTCGTGTTGACTTAAACACATGGGCTGGGAACATGAGAGCAGTGCCCCTCTATAAGAAGATGGGGATGATGTGGGATCCTGATGGTCAGGGTCTAACGATGTTTGACTATATTCCTGGTATTCTTACCCATCCTCTGTGTGCTCCGTTTTTTGATTTAATTGATGGAGAATATGACTGGTATGGTGCCTATGTTAGGAATCCAACACAGTCACCTGATATCTATACGAAAGATGGAATGTCTATATATCCATACGAATTCATTTTGGATAATGCATCCCTCTCGGTTACTGTAGACAAGTATGCTCGAGGTATTACAGCAGTCCAGCGAATGATTATGGGTCGAACAATTACCATTGGGGCATCTGTCAGTTCCCATGAGGTTCTATGCGGTCTTTCATATACGTACTCTCTAAAGATAGTGAATGGTAGTGACAGGGAGATGAAACTTAGTGTTCATCTCAAGGGATTCAAAGGCTTAGAGTTTGATGAGAAAGATACCAAGAAATTTGCCGTGAAGCCTAATTCAACAGAGATTTGGGAGGTACCATTTCATCTCACCTCATCTGCTTCTCTCTTCAGGGACAACATTAAGACGGAATCAATCACCACTGAGATAAATCTTGAAGGCAAAATTTCTGAATTATATACAGGTATGAAGATTCGATCCCCCGCAGAGATTAGAACACGATGGGGAGAATGCAGGATTTCCCCTGGTGGCAAGATTAGAATCCCAATGACAATCATCAGCAATTTGGATCGGGAATCCGTTGCTCAGGTCAAGCTTCAAGATATTCCTCCTGAAATGCAGATTGAAATATCCTCTGCAGCAATACGGTTGGGTGCCCATGAGCAAGGAGGTGCTGTACTTGAGGTCAATACATCGAATGAACTTGTTGAAGGAACCCATGACCTATGGCTCAGCTTATTTATTCATATAGATGATAGTCGAACCGTCGAAACAAGGAAATTCCGAATTCCAATTTTCTGTCTTGGCAAGAAAGATGTTGCTATGGGTGAGGATGACCGACGACGCGAAATTATCATTGTTTCGCCGCATTATACTGCCAGAATTGCTAAAGAAGGAGCCATTCTAGTCGTTCAGGATGTCTACTCTCAGATAAGTCCAAGTTTGACTCAGGTTTCTGAAATTGGCCCGCCCTTTGGAATCAATCCATTCCGATTTGCTGAGCGAGAAGTCCAAACCAGTGTCATAGATACTGGACTTGTCGTATCTATGAAGGCAAAACACCCAGACCGTCCTCTAGTGGTTGAAGATAGAGCAATATTCGAATTTGGAACGGGCGTGATAAAACACGAACAATGGGTTGAGAATGTTGGAGTAGAAAGCCATTCCTTCCAAAGCCGGTTGGTTGGCAGGGGAGGCGGAGTTAATTTTGCGTCTGGTCAGGTGTACATACCATTCTCGGAGGGCGTGCTTTCTGAACCTCTTGGCAACTTTCGCTTTTGTTACCCATCGATTCCCACCTCACCCTCAGCTTATTCCGAAGGTTGGGTGGCGAGAGAGAATGAAGAGGCCACAATCGGTCAGATGTGGGATCTTAAAGAAGCAGAGGAGATACGAATCTTTAGCGGACAACTGAGCGCACTCGGCTTTCCTATGAAGAACTTGGAACCCGGAGAAGTACGTAAGATTACTAATTCTTGGTTGGTATTCAACGCTCGAAGTTGGCAAGACGTTCGGCGGCTATGGAGGTCACGAGTCGCTCACTATTATGAAGATATATTCTCTCCAGCTTCTAGCCAATTAGCAGAACGAATGCTCGCAGTCAAATCTCAGCCAATAGTTCTTCCTCATGTTTCAGAAGCACATGGAGCTCTTCGATTGCATAATCCCTTGCATATTACTCATGAGGGAATGCTTGAATTGACCCCTCCAAATGAATGGAATGCTGAATTGAAAATAGACTCCAAAGGAATTGATGGACTTCAAACTGAGATTAATTTTGCCGCAGATACATCGATTGATGTATTGCTCAAGCCATCTTCAAGAATCAAGGATAGATTTGATATTTACAAGGGACACCTCAATTTGAAAATGGAATATGATACAACGGAACCCCTTACTGTGGCTGTACTAGGTTCTTCAAAGTATAGGATTGATGTCACAG
>JAEORN010000246.1 GCA_016840825.1 Candidatus Thorarchaeota archaeon
AACTGAAATCGAGAAGCTCAAGCATATTGTGAGCAGATATAGTGGCTCTGTAGAATCAAAGGAAGTTTCAGAACATGAGTGGAGTGAACGTTTTTACCCTATGAGGATAAAACGTCTCGGTCCCAGTCTGGCACCCTCTGAAGTTTATGTGCCGCTAGAGAATCTAGATGATTACCTCAACCATATGAACAAACATTTCAGAAATGAAAATTTCGCACTTGAAGGAGCGATAACTGATCGAGGCGAAGTAGCAGTTCTTACATGGTTCCCTGATGATGAACGCCGGAGGATTTCATTCTTGATGGGATGGTATCGTTCACTTGATGTCATCAATCTTGGATTAAAGCACGGTGGTAGAGCTTACTCAATTGGCATGTGGAATGCAGCTCATTCCAGAAGCTTCTATGGCAAAGAGAACTACGCAAAGATGTCAAATTTGAAACAGAAAACCGATAAAAAAGGATACTTGAACTCTCACAAAGTCTTTGCAGGACCATTGGTTCTTAGTACGCGATTAAATGTGCTCATTATGTTCATCGCTGGGATTGTTGCACCAATTGTTATTTGGTTGGCAGGTCTCATTGTACCGTCGATAATACAAGCTTACGTTCCTTGGATTTTCGTGAATGACCCAACGAGTTTTCTGATTTGGTTTATTGTAGGATTGCTCGTTGGCTTCGTTGTATCGGAGTTTGCAAATCTAATACCTATCTCAGTAGTGCTTTCAATAGGTACGCCGTTCCTAAGACTAGGAAGAAGGATTTTCCATTGAAGAAAGAATCAACCATACGGGAGGTGACAGGAGTCTGACCATCATGATGGAACAACTGAGTTCCTCAGTCAGTCGGGCAGTCGATCTAGCTCCCACCATAGAGATTGATTTGATTAAGATTCCCAGCTCCAGTAGTCCTTTCGAAAATATGCTTCGCAAAATCAACTCTCTATTTCTAGATTTTTCATCGAGGGCAAATAGATTGCATCAGGAGGTAACTGAATGACTATAAACGTAATGACTAATCAATTTCAGATGCTGCAAATCGATAACTTTCATATGACTATATATCTTGGTCTCCCTGCATTGCTTCTTCTTTATCTTGGTACAGCGTTATACTTCGTTTCCAAGGAGAAATACACATTTGTACACGGTACGTGCGCAGGTCTAGCGTTATTGTTAACTACAATCAATATTGTTACAATAATACCTACCACCGGCATTGTTCTTAGCGTCGGGGGAGCTGATATCTTTCATCTTATACATATATCTCTCGGAGTGATTGGCTACCTGGCTGGTATTGGTGCATTCCTTACCGGAATCTCTGGAATAAGAACGAAAATTCCAGGAATAGTAGCTGCGGCATGTTGGACTATCGTTTTTGTAATGGGTTACATTCAATATATTGCATAGAGGTGAATTGAAAATGGAGTCAACTGAACCAATCGACGATTTAACAAGTGTTCCTTGGATTAGTAATCTTACTGCAGAACGTTTGTCTGCGAGTGGAGATACAACAGGGATTCCATATTATCATTATAGATGGAAAAAGAAGTGGTTGGCAGATTATGTAGCATGGCCAAGTTCCAGCGAGGATGTAGCATCTATCTTAAAATACGCATCAAAGCATCATGTTCCTGTAGTTCCAAGGGGAGGAGGTACATGTTACTATGGTTCCGCAAGCCCAACAAGAGGCGGTATTGTATTAGATACTAAAGTAATGGATAAAATAATTGAAGTCAATAAAAATGAAGAATGGGTGAAAGTCGGAGCAGGAGCAGTCTGGGAGATTCTGGACAACGAGCTTAGAAAGCAAGGATTGACACTTCCAGTAGCGCCGCAGAGCGCTGTGGCCTCCACACTTTCTGGATGGTTAGCGATAGGCGGCAAGGCCGGTATCGGAACTCCAAAGTATGGGTCGATGCTCAAAAATATACTAGAAATGGAAGTTGTGAAACCGGATGGCACAATCGCTACTATCACTGGAGATGACATGGAGGCTTTCTATGGCACAGCCGGGATTGCAGGCGTCGTGACCTCAATAAAACTAAGAGCCATCCCAATCCCTGAGGCTACTGAAGGGCTTATGTTTTCCTTTAAGACACTTGATAAGGCAATCGATGCTGTGACGCGACTAAGCAAAACCAAGAACCAACCCATCTATCTGAGATTGACGGATCTTGAATATGAATGGCGCATTCAGGGCGGCCTTCCTACTGATTCAAGGGGCTTGTTCTTTGTACTCGTAACTTACAGCGGGAAAGTAGATGAAGTCGAGGAATCAGTCAAAACAGCGAGAGGAATATTCGAAACAGCTGGAGCTCGAGAGATGGACAAGTCTTACTACCAGAAGAACTGGGAAGACAGGTTCATTGTGGAGATGAAACTCAAGCTAGAGGTTCCAACCCTTTCAATGCAGAATTTTTGGATTGATTTATCGCAGGTTGAGCAAGTAGTGAGAAAGATGTATAGAATTGCACACAGCTATCGGATAAACTCCTGTTTCTACCTAGTCCTT
>JAEORN010000247.1 GCA_016840825.1 Candidatus Thorarchaeota archaeon
AAAAAGATGCAATGCAGGAAGCCCTTAGGGGAGCTGCTCTCTCAGATGCTGAGCTTGAGAGATTAGCCGAGGGTGTGGATGAATCTGGTGAGACAATAATGCCTGTAGAAGACGGTGAGGATCTTATCTCAGCCGCTGCTCTTGCTCTAGATTTTGTTGAAAACCTTGAGACTTCAGCCCCTGTAGAACGAGAAGGAGGAAAGGACGCAGTCGCTGGATTCGATGCGCTTCTTATGAAGTTAGAGAGACTGCGGTCAGATATTTCCCAACTTCAACGTGGTGTTGTAGGTGTCTTTGCTGCTCAATTGCTCACATTTAGAGGAAACGTTGTTGAACTCAAATCCAGAATCTCTGAAGAGATGGTTGAAAGGCTGAGAATGAAATTCTTTAAGCAGTTCATCGAAACTACATTTGTAGATATCGTCGATAGCGAATTTGCAGCTTTAGAGAAGGACCTCGTTGACAAGATCGTAGAACAAACACAGGAACGCTTCAAGGAATTTGCTTTAAGGGTTAGAGAATCTGAAGTTGACCTTCGTGGCACTATTGTTGAGCAACAAGATATCGTGCGCTCTTTCATGCAGAGTCTTGAGGAGGAAACGGCCGCTCAAAGACAGGAGCTTGCAGAGAAACAAGCTGAATTGACAAAAATGGAAATGGAGGTTCGCAACCTCCAAGGCAAGATATCTGAGAGTCGCCATGCGAGTGTTGCAAGTGAGGAGTATGAACGCAGGATAGATGACCTTGAGAAGCAAGTGAGTTCGTTTAGAGATGATCTCCTCATCAAAGATGCTATGATTGACGCTCGTGCCAAAGATCTGGAAAATGCGAACAATGAGATAGATGACCTCAAGATGCAGATTGGTGAATACCAAACCCAAATTGGTGTATACAAGGCTGAAGCTGCTCTCACAAAGCCACGTGTGGAAAAGTCAGAAACTGAAATGGAAGCCATGAAGTCCAAGATTGAGCTCTTGGAGAATGCGCTTGAAGAAAAGAGACAGCAAAATGATGTTGCCACTGCAAAGATTAAGGAGCTCGAATTGACGGCTAGGGATGCAGTCGCTGCCAAGGCTACATCTGAGAAAGAGGCTGAGGCACGTCTGAAGGAACTTGACTCTATTCAAGGGAGAATTGCTGAGATAAAGAACCTCGATGAAAAGATTCACACACTGGAGAAGGAATTGAAGGCTGCAAAAGAGAGTATCTCCATAGTCGAGATGCAAAAGGAAGCCTTTGAGAAGGCTACACGCTTGATGGAGAAGGAACGTGATCTTGCCCTGGAACAGCGCGATCTATCTGATGAACGTACACAACGATATATCCAAGTTCTTGGAATGGAGAATAACACCAAGGTATTGCTTATTGTTGATGAAGTTGGTTCAATAACATTTTCAGAACTTGGAAAATCTCTTGGCACTCCAGTAGGATTAGCCACAAAACATGTAAGAGAACTTGAGAAGCTTGGTGTATTGAAAATACAGGGCGACAAAGTCATCTCAACACTTCGCAGACTGAAGATCAAGGAAGGCGAAGTTAAAGTCGACTAGAATTCTATTGTTCTATCACCTTCACCGTGCGACTTCACCAATTCATTCCAGTAATCTGAGAGCTTGCTCACTGCTCTTGAGAAATCTTCGCAAATTGTGAAATTCCCCATCTTCTTTTCGACCATTCCTACATCTCTAAGTTTTCTCATTACTTTAACATAGAGACCTCTACTTGATAAAACGAACTTCTCCCATTCAGAATCAAGCATTTTTCCATCATTGGATATCAAAGTGTTGAGAATTTTCGCAGCTTGTTCCACCTGCATTTCAGTGAAAAATACATAACGAAGAAGATGCCTTGGGCTTATGAGAGAGGGTCGACGTACTAGTTCAATCTTTGCCATACTCGAAACCTGTGTACAAAGACCATTGGGTCAATATGATATTAGGTATTACCCAGACCTTCTCAGAGAACGTATCATTAGCATGAGCAGGGTAACACCAATGAATACTCCAAGAGATAGGATTGTTTGAACTGCATATGTGAAGACTGAAAGGCTCAATCCTCCATTGCCAGTAAGATACCAGAGAATTCCTCCAGTCGCTAAGCAAGCGATGAATGGAATGATTTGAAAGGGTGAGCGAATTCTTGACATCGCAGCAACCAGAATGAAGAATCCATAGCCGACAGCAGCAAATGCCAGTGATAATGAGAAGAGAACGGCTAGTGTTTCAAACAGTCCGAATAGGATCCATCCCGCATCCGGAAGAAAATAGGCAATCACAAGCCAAATGATATCAAAAATGACTATGACTTTCAAACCTGTGGCTGCATTTTTAATGTCCATATCTGAGGGAGCATTTGAGAACATTATCGTCATTGCAAGAAATGCCACTAACCAGAAGACAGGATTAATCACTGTTAGTTCTGAGAAAGTATAGAGGAATTGGTATACGAATCCCAAAATCAGCGTAGCAGGATAGAACGAGTCTGGATTTCCCTTTGATCCAATCAGATTACTAATCAACTCCAGGGCATCTCCACCTAGTCCCGGCGTACTTGGCACTAGATAAGTTGCAGCAAGTGCAAAAGCTATCAATAGAATAAGTGATACCATGACTGGCGCTAGGTTAATTATTGCATTCTTGAAGCTACTTTGCGGTTTGCGATATTTCACATAGCCAAGAATGATCTGGTCTTCTTGAACTTCAATATTAATTGGCTTAAACTCAACAACTTCTGTCCTCGTGACTTTACAGCCAAGATAGTGGGAGGTTTCATGCAATGCAACTCCAGGACCAACCAACATGAACCATGACCGTGTTCCTGGCTCATGTGTTGTACGAAGTAGAACATGTGAAAGTTTCTCCAAAAGCCATCCTAAAGCCCATACTATAAAGAATAAACTTACTCCTAAGAGTACAATGACGAAATATGTATTCACAGCAACTCCTCCATTGTAGTCCCTTAAATTTATGAGTCAAGTCCAAGTTCTCTTCTTTTTTCCTCTTCGACACGATTTAGTTCACGTGTTTTTTGCTCTTCCATTTCTCTTGCTTTTTCTCTTTTGGCTTTCTCAACAAGCTTCTCCTTTTCCTTATCGATTTCACGGAAACGTTTCTCTTTCACTTTCTCTGCATCTTTGATGCGTCTCTTTAGAACATCTACTGTCTTCTTCTTTTCAGATAGAGTCTTGTCCTTTCTTTTAACCTGTTCTTGATATCGCTTCTCAGCGGCCCTCCATTCTTGCTCCACAGTGCGTAGTCGGTTTCTAAGTGCCTCATATGCATCTCTTTTTGATTTTTCAGCAGCTTTGAATGATTCCAATTCAGAATCAAGTCGGGAGTCCATTCCCTCTAATTCCATCTCTGCCCTCTGCAGATCCGTTTTGAACGTTCGAATATCAGAATCAATCTTCTGAACTTTTTTATCCTGTAAGTACTCCTGATCTACCATCGCAATCATGAACTGTATTGCACTAGAGTATTTCACTCTTGCCTCGAATTCATTCTTCAACGTCCATTCCTAGAGAGAGCGCGAATTCTCTGACAATTGCTCTTTCAGCTCGTCTGAGACGCTCTTGGAATGCTACTCTCTTAATTCCAATTTTAGATGCAAGAGATTCGACCTCAGATTTGCGTGGAATTTCATAGTATCCTCTCATCCATGCTATTCTGAATGCTTGTTCTTGCTTCTTTGTGAGAAGGGGATTTGAGATGCTACTCGGATATCTTCGTAATCGTTCAAGTTCAACGGATGTAAATCTCCTCTTTAGATTATCAAACATTCTTGAAAATTCAATATGAGTTGGAGCAAAAATCGTATGCGTCTGTTTTCCATTGGCAATGATAATGGGAAGTTTCGTCATGCATCCACTTTCAAGAACTGTTTCAAGAATTGATTTATCTTTCATAAAATGTCTAGCTCTAGTCCAATATTGCGTTTCAGATCTATGAGTGACTTCGAATTCTATAATGCTCTTCGATCTTTTCATGGATCTGGCATATTTTTTCAAAGGATTTTCAGTTCCATCAAGCGATTCAATGATGCCAAATCCCTCAGGGCCATTAATTGCTACAAGACTCACTCGAACAGGAATTGTCCGCGTGATCTCGCAGGAATAGTAGTTTTCTGAAGCAATTCGTAACACAGCTTCTATCATTATTAAACACCCGTCATAAGACGGGTATATGCATATTCACTATTTAGTTTGTCTAGTAAGTAGGAAGTCTCAATATGAATCAACTAATTGATCCATCATCGGCAAAAGAACAACCTTCTCGGAGATCACGTCTGATTGCGGTTGGTCAGGCGTGCTTTGTGACGGTGCTATGGTCATCCTCGTGGGTCATTATCAAATTTGGTTTAGAAGAGATTCCTCCTCTGATTTTTGCTGGTTTGAGATATTCGATTGCATCATTAATTCTTCTCACGCTCATTGGAACACGAAGAGAGAGAAGAATAATCCTGAGAGGGCGAACAAAGAAGTGGTGGACTACGCTTTCAGTGTACGGATTAATTTACATTACAGCTACTCAAGGCACGCAATTCTTGGCACTCAACTATCTCCCAGCAATTACCCTTTCCCTTCTTCTTAATCTGACACCTATCTTCGTTCTTGCTATGTCAATTCCTTGGCTAAAGGAAACTCCTTCCCTAACCGAGATATTCTTCATTCTAGTTGGCTTTGCTGGCGTTCTCATATACTTCTATCCCTTGGATTTTATCGGTATTTCGATAATTGGGCTCCTAATTGGCGTATTCAGTGTATTAGCAAACTCATTATCATCGATTATTGGAAGAGCAATTAATCGCGCTCAAGACACTTCCGCGCTCGTCGTAACGGGCGTTAGTATGTCAATAGGCGCGTCTATTCTTCTAGTTCTAGGATTCACCACAGAAACGATTACGCCCCTAACTCCAATATCTTGGATATGGATACTCTGGCTTGCAGTTCTAAATACAGCGCTCGCTTTCACCCTATGGAACAAAGCTATGCGCTCTCTTAGAGCAATTGATACAGCGTTGATAAACAGCACAATGATGCCACAGATAATTCTCCTCTCAATCGTGTTTCTAGGTGAGTTTCCAACGATAATGGGTTGGATGGGCTTGGTTCTCCTAGCAGTTGGAATCACAGCTGTACAAGTGTTTCAAACAAGAAAAAAGAATGAACAGACATGAAAACACTGATTTCCTTCTATGAGAAAGGCTAAAGAGTATATTTTGTGAACAGATTTTGAGGTACAATGCTGATGGAATACAGCAGGCTCAAAGAGACTGAGCTGTTTTCGTTCTTCCACTTTACAGAGATTGGAAGAAGGCCTCAGTCTAGTGGCATGATGGAAATATACTTGAAACCGGGGGGATTTCAAGAATTCATTGATGTAGCAATGAAAGTGGACAGATCCGAAGGAGTGCATGAAGGAGTACTTCTTCTTGATAGAGATTGGATTGGAAGTCCAATGACTGTTAATCCCTTTGGAAAAGATCTTGCCAAGAGCTTTGTTGAAGCTGTGATTCATCCGGATGATAGAGAGAGGGCAAGTTCTATTGTTTCATCAATTTGGAATCTCTCCGGAGTAAGAGATACAAGCCATTATGCGAGCGAAAAGTCGGATAAACATGAAGAGCAACTACAGACACTCACAAGTGTATATTATGGAACTGAGAAGTGCTTTTCTTTGGATTTGAAAAAATCCAAGCTACTTGTCGAAAATGTTGAAGACGTTGGCCGTTCTAGACTCCGAATTGTCATTTCATCTTTAGAAAAACAGCTATAAAGATTCTTAATTTTCAAAAGCCTTCATAATTGCTTTTGCGATATCAAGAGCGCTCGCACCAATTAAGACTGCATTGTTTCTATCTAGCGAGATTTGGATCTCTGAAGTGACTAGTTCGATACTCACTTCACATCCCTCAAGCCCCTTTTCGATTTCATCAAGAGTTGATTCCGGATGAAGGAAAAAATCGCCAAGTATTCTAATTGAGTCAATTACTTGCCCTCTAAATTCGACCTTGAGTTTCAGCATTTTTCCTTCTGGAATTTTATAATCAATTGTCTTCAAGGTCATCTACCTCTTGAAGTTCCATTCATACGTTGAGTACTTGTCCGCTGCAAGTTGCTTGGCTACTATTTGCTCTTCTATTGTAAGCTGTCCTCGAACGAGATTAATGCCAAGAGCTTTTGAAAAACCATCATGGAGAGCTTGTTTAAGTTCGTCAATTGAGACATCTCTTTCAAGTACATCTCTAATTGATGTAACTCGCTGTTTGACATCTGCTATCATCTTGTCTGAAATCTTTTCACTTGGTACCTTTAAAACCTGAAACATCACATTGACATCCAAATCAAGTAGTACTGTTCCATGTTGTAAGACACACGAATTACGCCTTGTTTGAGCGTTTCCTGAAATCTTCTTTCCACCTGTTATAATATCATTTATCGGCTTGAACTCAGATTTGATGCCAAGATGATCAAGCGCACTAGTCAAACCTTTACAGATAATCTTGTATGACCCAATAATATCATCAGGCGCGAGTCGATGTCCCCTTGGTAGTATGATAGAGTATGTTATCTCGCCATTATAGTCATGATAGACAGCTCCTCCGCCAGTGATTCTTCGAATCATATCGATGTTTTGCGCTTTGCAATAATCTATGTCCACTTCATCCATCATGCCTTGAAAGGTTCCAATAGACACCGCTGATGGTAGCCATCTGTAGAACCGTAATGTCGGTGTAACTTTGCCCTCCTTCATTGAGAGTGTAATAGATTCATCAATTGCCATATTTTCAAAGGCTGAATGTACTTCCAAGTCAATGAACCGGAATTCTTCCATCTCTCACACCAAATGAGTTTCTTTAATCGCATCAATAACTTCATTCTTATTTAGGGGTCTCGGATAATTATACATTGGTCCTCGAGGTCTCTCGTTGTAAAATGGACGATTACATCCCTTGCAGCCTGTCACTTGAAAAGCTTCTCCAGATGATAGCGCCTTCATGATTGGTGCATTCTCGATGTCTAGAGACACTCTCCCCTCATTGTCACTAGAAATTTGATCAGGGCTTAACAGTCCTTTGAACACCAGGTGTCTGATGACTTGTATCCTTCGATATGAAGGGAGATTGGGAGATGGTCTTCCCTCAAGATCTGTACCTCTGATTGCTGTAAACGCAAAGAGCCCAATTCCAATTCCCATTTTATGCATCTGGAATATGAATTCTGCTGCTTCTTTCTCAGTTTCTCCCAGACCAATGATGAGATGAGTGGCAACATTTCCCTTACCAAAGACATCAAGCGCATCTTCTAAAGCTTGGATATGCCGATGCCATCGATAAGTGGAATTGCGTTTCTCACCTTTAATCTCTTCAAAGAGTTGAGGTGTGCTAGCGTCAAGCGCGATACCTACATTCGAAACACCCGATTCTCTAAGCCTAATCATTTCACTTTTCTCAATAGAGTGAATCGCTACAGATATTGGAAGTTTCGATACTTGTCGTAGCTCGCTTACAATATCAATCACGTCATTGACCACATTGGAATAACAAATCGTTTGAATGCAGATTCTTCTGAATCTACCTGATTGCCATTTCTCTATCACGGATTCAAGCTCGTACTCCGGCCAAGAGATTCTTGAGAGTCTGTCCGATGATGAATAGCTATCACGTGCCTGTGGGCAAAAAGCGCAGTTTGATTCGCACTTATCATCTTGATAGGTCATAAGAAATGCTGTTGTAAAAAAGGGGTCTGAACTGCCTGCTTCTAGGCCTAACTGGACTGCAGTGCCTATAGACAGACGAATTTTTTCAACCACAATAATCAGTTACTCCAAGTTGTTTTCAGAATTTATCCGTGTTGCTGAGACTCTTTATTTCTAACATACCAAAGCTGTCTTTCTCGATAAGGTTTCTGAATCCTCTATACTCTCTCGGTATTAGTATCAATTGCGGAATTCCTCTCTTTGTGTAATTATGCGGATATATGAAGCATGAAAGCCCGCGTAGTCTAATTCCATCAAACGATGCAACGATTGATGGCCCTCTTTTAAAATAACTAATACCGTTTCTCCTTGATGCGATACGTCCGACAGGCAAACCTCCTATGTTTACCAATTCGCCCTCCTTGGTTTTTTTGCTGCCTAGAACTCCTCCGTGCTGATAATGGGATAGACCTCCATCGATTATGCCTATTGTTGAACCACTTTCATTTTTGGCTGATAGTCCAACCAAATCTCCAAGCGCACTGTATGCATTTGCACATGGGAATCCTACTGCACAATCATCACTGACTTGAGTAATCAGGAATTCCATGTGTGATTCATTGTCCACTGCACGATGATGTTGCTTGCCCATTGGAATGTCAAGAGGGTATGATTTTGTTGACCGCATGAATGAATCTAGCGGCATAATCTCTACGTGATAATGTGGGCCTGTCCAATAGTTGAAGTATCGAGATCGAACTGCACGCCCTATCTGGTCGCCGAGGTCTATCTTCTCACCTTCTTGAATAGAAGGCTTGCAATGCATCACACGAACCGCATCTTTTGTTGCAAGCTCAGGTAAAATCGCAATCCCGTAATCAAAATCTTCTGTTGGGAACTGCTTCTCTTTTCCCATTCGCATCTTTCTGATTTTGACTACTTTCCCTGACACTGGAGACAACACAGGACCTCCCCATTCTTGATGCCTTGGATAAATGTCAATTGCAGTCCCAAGACTGTGTCCAACGTATGGACTGTTGAAGTATGAGAAGTAAGCATCATCTGGCGCATGTATCGATATATCTTGAGCTGCTCCTACAATACGCATCAGATGATTCTCCTCTGCTCAATTCGTTTGATGTGAAATGCATGCCCTTTTGATTTGAGCATGCCTCTTTTCATCTAGGTAGCTTTTGCTGCATCATAGAGGGGTTTAAGTCTTGATGTCCAAGCTGCTAAATCCTTGGGCGAATCGGGGTATTGTGCATAAAGAGCACGGATATCATTCATTAGACCAGCAACTTTGGAAACACGAAGTAGCAGCGGTATTTTTCCAAATCCTGCAACCAAGCGTTTGAACTTTTCACCTGCACCAAATCTAACCTCTCCAGTCATGGATGTGTCCAGAAGGTCGCTAGCTTTGATGATCTGTTTCTTGAATGCGAAATCAATGTCTTCGTTGGTGATGTTCAATAGGAACCATCTGAAGATGTCCAACGCTGCCTGTTTGGAGCCATAGCTCTTGTGGTATCTAGGATTATATTTCCAGAGGGATTCAATTGAAGTATCATTTCGCTCCAAGGCTTCAGAGGCTGTAATCCCTGCATGTGCTCCACCAAGCATCGAAGAACCAATTCCTCCTCCGTGTATTGGATTGACCTGGCACGCAGCATCTCCTACAAGCATGAAGTTATCATCCACCATCGTGTCAATTGGTCGTCGAATTGGCGCTACTCCGCCACTGCTGTCAAGAACCTTAAGTTCTCCCCAAGTATCCATCCATGTCTTCTTCACGAAGTCATACTGAATATCTTTCGGGTTTCTGTGGCCCTCAATTGTCATTACACCATTTCCCACATTGACCCGGTTCTTTCCTTGAGGGAAGACCCAAGTATAACCACCAAGTGTTTCATCCTGGTTCCAGAATATCTCAAGAATGTCAGGTGTTTCAAAATTAAAATCAGGGGTCTCATAGATATCTCGCCAAGCGACCATCCGATCCTCATTGGCGATTTGTCTTTCAATGGGTGAGCTCTCGGGCATCTGCATTCGCAGCATACCTGTGGCTCCGGTTGCATCCACTACAATCCTTGATGTGAGATCCTTCTCAGCCTCTCCCTCTTTGGCAATTCTAATTCCTGAGACCTTGCCATTATCGAAAAGGAGCTTCTTCACTCTGGTCGATGCCATGACCTCAGCTCCTGCTTGTTCAGCTAGCCCAACAAACCACTGTCCCATCTTGAGTCTGTTAAAGGACATCCCTGTTGTTGTAGGACCTTCCATTCGGAGTCGATGGTCCCGATCTGGAGCTATGAGGTCAATGCCATTCACCGTATACTCTACAATCCCCTTAGGGAGTTCAGGAATTCCAACTAATTCCCTTAGCTCAGTTATATGATGCGATCCTAAGGCATCTCCACAAGTTTTGTAGCCAATGTTTTCACGTTCCTTCCTATCGATAAGTAGAACCGAATGTCCTCTCTTAGCCAATGTAAATGCCGCAGTTGCACCACTGGTACCTGCTCCTGCAATAATCACGTCGTAGTCTGCCATAATCATTCCTTCTTTGCTAGTTCCCAGGATTGTTGAAGAAACCCTTCAAGTTGCATCGAGATTAGAGCATTATCTGCCCAACCGCAAACTGATAAGTCTGGCATTGAGATTAATGCTTCTATTGAATCTATCACTAGATCAATTGCCAGCGCATCTTCCTTAATACGATACTGGATTTTCATGTCTGCATCGCTTGGTGGTCGACCAAATATGGCTTGTATCTTCACGCCATGCTTTCTTGCATCTCTAAGATGTTCAATGACAGGCATACCCAGTTCACCAAGGTCAGGTGCAACAAGGAAAATAGTTTCCTTTGCACGGTCAATCATTGCTAGCATTTTCGCAAGGACATCCGCACTTCCTCGTATCGTATAGATAAGAGATGGGATGACACCCTTGGATTCTCTTGTATCTTGAAGTGCCTGCAGATCATGCAGGAGTTGGTCAACTTTTGATGAAATCATCTCTTTCACATGAGATAATGGAGCAAATTGATACTTCTTTGGTCTCCCTGCATGTAAGACTACAAGCCCTCTGGCAGCGCGTGGATCCGGCACAGTGTACAGATTTGGATGATGGCTCCAAGTTTCTGCCGACATTTCTGCAACTGAAGCAGTTTCTAATTGATTT
>JAEORN010000248.1 GCA_016840825.1 Candidatus Thorarchaeota archaeon
CTTTCACAACCAACTTGTTTAGCAAGGTTCTTTGATTCAATAAAAGTAGTCGAACCTACAAATTCGCTCCATTTGACCTTGCGTCCATTTTTCCTAATTAATCTCTCATAATCATCTGACATTTTACTTCTCAGTATCCCTGATATCAGACGTTTATCATTAATAACCGTAATGGTGATTTCATACTTGTAACCATTTTTTTTGGCGATATGAAGACATATCTTGTTGATTCATTATAAATGCCTAATCCTGGCTTTGCATTCAGCTGCCTTCGTGACATCTCCTGCCTGTTCGAAGAGACTCTGAGCCACAACCCATGTACGTTTTGCCTCATCTTTCCTATCTAAAATCTCAAGCATGAGTGCTCTGAAATAGAGATGCATCGGATTACTTGGGTCAACGGAGAATGCCTTGTCGAAATCGTTCAATGCCTCATCGTAGCGTTCTAACGAGTAGTAGATTAGCCCTCTCTGATGTGAAACTTCAGCATTATCTGGTTCTAAGGCAAGAGCAGTGTTAAGATATTCTAATGCAGTACCTTCATCTTTCATCAGAATCATAACCGAACCATTCCTTACCCATGCCTTCACATATTCTGGATTTGCATTGATTGCCTTTTGATATGCATTTGATGCTTGTTGGTAGGACTTCCTCGATCTGTGAAGGTCTCCCTTTTTTATCCATAACTCAGGGTCATCAAATTTGATGCTGATAGCTTTATCATAATAATGAATCGCGGTATCTGAATCATGCATGTCTTGATAGATATCTCCCATAGTGACTAATGCATAGGGTTGTTCACTATCAATAGCGAGAGCATCGGTCAGAATATCAATTGCCTCTTTATGTTTCTTTAATGAAAAGTACACACTACCAAGTTCCATCATTGCGGGTAGAAAATGAGAATCTTGTTGTATTGATCGCTTCAACCAAGTAATTGCAATTTCAAGTTGTCCAATTGCTTTGAAGTACCTTGCCTTGACAAGAAGTGCTCTTGGATGACCTGGGTTTAGATGGAGGGCTTTATCGATAGTACTATTGCAATTCTCAAATTCCTCTTGCCGTAATTGCGCTTGAGCCAGATAGATAAGTCCACTAATGCTGTTTGGGTCTATTGCGAGTGCGCTTCCAAAGCAACTGATTGCATCTTTGAGGTTTCCAACCATAAGATAGGCTAGACCCATATTTATCCAAGACTGTACTTGGTCGCTATCCAAGCCGAGGGTCATCTCATAGAGGATAATCGCTCTTCCAAAATTAGCTTCACGGAGATGCATATCAGCCAATCTAGAAATCAAAGGGGGAATTCGTTCATCATATTTGATGGCATCTAAGACCTTCTGAAATTCTCTCTCGAGTTCTCCTAGCTGCCTTCTCTCACGAGTCATGATTGTGACTGGACGAATTCTCTCTGGTTCGATATCTTCCAGAGGGTGAAGTTGGTCCAGTTTGGTGGTTATTGACTCGAGAAGTTCTTCGGTATTCACGCGCGACCCCTCACAATTTCTTTACTACTATTCTTATCAAACTTTGCAACTTCCTACTTTTTATTGGAAATACAATTTATTGAAAATCAACTGAAGATATAGACTCACAAGGCTTAACTCTGTGTTTTTTCTGATTGTGGTTAATCTACAATCAATATGGAAGTCTAGGTGACAGAACAAGTGGAAAAGCACACTAGAAAATTACTTACAGTGACTTTTGCTCTCTCGCTATTTATTTCTATGAGTCTAATCTTGACATCATCATCAATGTATAGGATGGTGAGTGATGAAAGAATGGATACAATAGAACAAAGCAGAACATTCTCTCCGTCTGCACAAAAAACGACAACTTGGTACCATGATGGGTCCAATACCACAGGATGGGTCCCACCCTCATCAAATGGGTGCACTCTGAATTCATCAGGAACCGCCCTCTACACTAACATAACCCCATCTGGTGCTGGTACTGTGTATGCAATCTTTACGTATCCTCTTGAACACCATTTTGTGGTCGGTCATGATTTCAAGATGGAAGCACAAGTAGAATATACATCAAATCCGAATGATAACGGTGGTACCAATCTCATGGCTTGCAGTTCAGTTGGTATCGAATGGAGATTACCATTTACCAGTAGTAATGGAAACGAAGCAAGTTGGGCTTTGAATTACTATGGTACTGGTCTAAATGATTACGATGAAGAACACAACTATACTGACGCTTCTTATACCTCAATGTGGTACAATGATACTGATAGTAGTACTCGAACAAATCTTGGCGATGGCATAGTTTCGACTAGTGAACACGCTGGAGAAACTAGGATCATCACAACTCTTGTATTAAACTTTAGATTGGACGATTATGCAACAAATACATACCCTGATTTTAGAATTGATTGGATTAAAATGACTGGTGGTGCGCTCCCTGAGATTGACTCACCTGATGATATCGAGATGGGGTACATGGATTCCGTGGACCTTACATGGTCACCTGATGCCTACACTCCCGAGAGCTACAAATTCTACATTGATGATGTCCTTGAAGAAACAGGTGTATGGGATGGATCCGACCTCTCTTTCCCCCTAGATGATCTAGAACCTGGTTACTACAAGTGCGAGCTCGAAGTCTATGATGATATGGATTTCACTACATCTGATATTGTATGGGTGAATGTGACTGATACCACTGCTCCAGTTGTTTCTGATGTGGCTGACTTTAGTATTCCCGTTGGAGTAGATGGTGAGTATATCATTTGGACCTGTAGTGAACCGTTTCCTGACTATTTCATAATCACACGGGATAGTGTTGTTATTGATGAAGGAACATGGAATGGCACGGATTTGAGAGTGAATCTGAATGGTCTCTCCGTCGATTCTTATGTCTTTGAGCTAACTGTCAATGACACCTATGCGAATTCTGCATCGGATGACGTTATCGTGTCTGTCGTTACTGATAGGACCCCTCCATCACTGACACCACTGAATGATGTTTCATTCGAGTTTGGCACTAAAGGTCATAGTCTCACCTGGATCTGTTCCGATCTCTTTCCTTCATCCTTTTCTATAACTCAGAATGGAACAGTAGTTGATTCAGGTCTCTGGAATGGGTCCAATCTGGCAGTCAATCTTGATGAACTTAGTGTAGGTGTTTATAATTTCACAATAGTCCTCTATGATAGTACTGGAAATTCAGCATCAGACTTTGTCACTGTCACGGTGACATTACCTGAGACAACCTCAACAACCTCGATAACTTCAACAACCCCAACTACCACAACAACTTCGACAACTCCTACTACGAGCACTTCTCCAACTGGTACTTCAGAACCAATAGATTCAATGCTTCTAGTCATTGCTGGTGCGATTGGAGTCATTGTTCTGCTCATCGTTGTGATAGTCTTAATCAAGAAGAAGTGAGGTATAATCCCCTCTCTTGAGGGGATCCTCCTCCTTCTTTTTCTATCTTATATTCAAGTTCACAATCGTTCACTCCCAGCATGGATGACCTTCTCATAGTCAGTAAAGCAATCAGGATTTTTGTGATTGGAGTTTCATATTGCTAATTCAGTTCATAATTTGCAAGGGAGGAGTATCCATATTTCATAATCCAAATACAAAGATACCTAGAGAGAGCAGGAAGATTGCAAGGTAGTAGGTCGGCATGATTAGAAACTCTGGATGGGAGAGTTTGTGATGGAACTCATTGAGTGCAATGATAGAATCTGAAATGATGAAGAACAATGCTCCGATAACAGGTAAAAATCCCCAAAGTGCTCCTGTAGTCAACCAGAGTAGCAGAGATGTGCTGAAGGTCGCTGATATTAGAATGAAATAGAATGAACCTGCCTTAAGTACAAAGTCTGGAATCTCCGGACCTGATGACTTGAGGTATCTGATGTACATGAAGACATAAACAACGAATCCACCAAAGCATAGAATTGTAAGGAGTATGTTAGTGAGGGATGGCACTAGACTAATAGACTGCCAGAGAAAGTTCACAGTAAATAACAGGTGGGCGAGCAGGAACATACCAATCCCCGGGATGATGTCCTTCTCCATAGCGATGTCTCCCAATATGCAGAATATCAGCGCTCCAGCCAGGAGGATTGCGAATAGAGATGCTGTCAATAAAGCATCAATTAAGTACACAAAAGCAAGTGTTGTTGGAATTGCCTTGACAACAGTCTGGTATGATGCAACCCCGACATCGGGATATCTATCTTGGAGATATGTTGAGATTAATGCTACAATCCAGAAAGCAATTGCATAGATTAGTAGTATCATATTCCTCGCTAGATACCATTCTGACCCTTAAGTTGTGCGATTTTTGGTGAAAAAGCTCATGGGAATTCTACTCTGGAATGTCATATCACTTGACTTGATGCTTGATACTATCTGGTATCCTACTCAAAATCTCTACCTGTCAGAATCGCCACGAAGGTCCCCTTGACAGTGACCTTGTCATCTGCAAGGTCGTGCATAACAGCAAGTGTACTTGCTGAGGCTGGTAGCACATAGAGCCCCTCTTCCTGTCTAAGGTGTCTATTATACTCCATCATCTTGCTTTCAGAGGCATAGTCTGCAAATCCTCTTGATTCATAGATGGCATCCAGTGCTTCTTGCCCATCGTAAGCATGCCAATTAGAAAGAGGGTCCGTAAATTTGGATTCCTTGACCTCCTCGCGATTCAGATCTACTATTGTCCGACTCTTCATCAAGTATGATTTTACTATGGGATTTCCTCGTCTTGTACTAGTGGCAACCATTCTGGGTATCGCCTGAATTTTTCCAGTCTCGAAGAGTTTCTTGAATCCCTGATATATTCCTGCAATTGTTGTACCATTCCCTACAGGACAGAACACATAGTTTGGAGCGCGTCTGATATCTCGATAAATCTCATTGGCAATCTCTGCGTATGCATCCAGAGATATTTCTCTTACACCAGGTCCTCCGGGGTTAGCATTGTACCATCCATTCTCCTCAGCATCTTTCGATGAGAGTTCAACGAGGTCTTCATAATGACCGGGTAGTAAATGTATCTCAGCTCCAGCATCTTTCATCCGTCTCATTCGATCCTTCGGGATATGATATCTGTCTGGAACATAGATGTGTACTCTAAGATCGACAAGTCTTGCTGCCCACGCTAATGCAGCTCCAAAATTACCAAAGGAAGCAGCAACAATTGCCTTTGCTCCTTGAGCTCGTGCATTCTCGACCAGAGCTAATGCAATCCTGTCTTTCTGCGTGCCAGTTGGATTACCACCCTCAAATTTCAGAAATAGTTTCTCACATCCGATGAGACGGGGTAAGTTTCGTGATTCAATAAAAGTTGTAGAACCAAGGAACTCTCTCCAGTTTATCTTGTCACCCCTTTTCAGAGGGCTTTCGTTCTCTATGGTCATGTCTTATGATACCCACATGTCGTGATTTTTGACACAACTCTGTAGCGATGGAACTACTTAAACTCAATTGTCCGGACTAGTGTATTCTATTAATCAGGTTGCTAAATTTGCTAAGTTATACATCGAATCCGAGAATTTGTTCAACCTTGTAAAATGTATAGAATGAATATCGTAACAAGGGGGATAACTAGAACTATGATCATTATTGGATATGCCTGTTTATCCCAGGATTTGAAGAACCCAGCCAGACCAATAATACCTCCCAATATTATGGTGATCAATACTGAAATCATGAGAGGTGGTTGCAGAGCTACTGGGACTATTCCAGTCATTGCTAGTATGGCTATGAACACGAGACAGGCAAAGACTGTCACATATCCTACAGCAAACGCAGGGTGATACCTCCTGTTGTACTTCAAATTCATTTATCCCTTCGAGATACTCTCTGAGTTACACTAATGCCTCTACGACCTTTAGTCTTGTGTTTTCTACTCTATATCGCAATCGGATTCAGTTTCATGGGAGTTCCTATCATTTATAACATACTTTAGAAATGGCATCGTGGGGAGAAGTTAGATGAGTGAAGTAGATACAGACTCTCTATATTTAGAAGGCAGAACACTTGAGAAAGAAGGAAAGAAGGAAGAGGCTCTTCGAAAATTTGAAGAAGTCGTGTCCGCAGATGAGAAGTTTGACAAGGCTTGGTTTTACAAATTTAAAATACACTATGAACTAGGTCAAATTGAAGAGGCTACTAAGTGTGCACAAAAAGCAGTGGACCTTAATTTCAAGTACGTGAAATTCATTAGAGCGGTCGAAAAGAAGACCAATGAGCAACGCGAAATCAAATATCGTGAAATCAGATTGAATATTCCTGCCAAAAATATTACTTCCCAACAGCGACCAAGAACAATAAGACGAAAAGCTCCAATGAATTCAACATCTAATTGGCTCAACGTAGACCCCCTCACCCTCTCTCTAATAGGAATGCAAACAAGTAATATTGATGGTAAGGGACCTCATAGCATCATCGATCCCGATTCAAAGGAAGAATGGGTCATCGAAAAGAAAGGGGATCAAATTATTCTACATTCATACAAAGCTCCGAAGAGAAGTTCAGAATATAGCTACGATGATGTTTCAAAGAGTTTGAGACTTTTGAAAGCCTTGGGGAAAACTATGCCCAAGCGTACGCGTCAATATACTGATGTGTTATGACCGAAATGTAAAGGTTGCAAATCGATCCTTATGCAACAATCCTGACTGACTTTATGTCAAGTATTCAAAAACTTTAACCGAATTCAGAATCAAATGTAGGGTAAATAGGAGGGTTTCATCAACTGACAAAAATTAACCTGTCCCTGTTGAAGTGCATTCATTTTGCTCGCGATGCTGTCCTATTCACCATGTATGGGTTGGCAGTAGATCAATTTCATTATAATTTTGAAATTCCACTCGGATATCTTTTCATCCTAGGTCTCGATGTCATTGGACTTGTGCTCATATTAATTCCAATGGAACTATCGAATCAACTAGGTTTTGCATGGACTGGTGTGATGAGTGTTGTTCTCTGGATCAACCTATTTACTTTCACTGGAGCGGGACCCTTTGGACCTGACGCTATGGTGATCCTGTTTCTTGCTGCTGTCGAGATTCTAGTCGTCATCAAGCTTGTCCTTGACCAGCTTGCAAAGCAGATTCATGAAGTTGAAGCGTCTTAAGCCACAATCCTCACTGGCTTCAGGTTCACGACCTTGTGCTCACCATCGACACTGTCATACTCGACCATGCCAACAAGTTCTCCCTCAGCACCTGGCTGGAGCTCAAACTCGATTTCCACCACAGAGACCGTATCTGGTGCAACCTCGCCGATGGCTTTGGTCTTAATGGTGTCTGTCAGGTCTGGTACGCCTAGCACGACCACTACGTTGTGCATGGGCACCTTCGAACCATTCCGTACCACTACGCCGAACACCACCATGCCACTACGGATCTTGTACTCAACAGCAATATCCATGCCCGGCTCAAGTCCGAGGCTCGCTGGTTCTGCTGTAGTAACGAACTCTTCAACGAAGTAGGTCTCCCGTACTCGTTTCACAACCACTGCGAGACCAAAGAGGCCAATGCCTGCAAGAATCAGGGGATATATCCAGTGCACAGTAGGCATGAAGTCAGCTGAGTCAATGATTCCATCTCCATCAGTGTCCTGAGAGAGCGGATCTGTACCGTAGATGAAGATCTCCTGATAGTCAGTCCATCCATCTAGGTCAGTATCTGGCATCAACGGGTCTGTCTCGTAGATGTTCCATTCATCTCCATCCGAAATCCCTTCGCCATCTGTGTCGTTATTAAGAGGTTGAGTGAAACTGGTGAAGACTTCGAAATAGTCTGATAAACCGTCTTCATCTCCATCTCTAGATAGTGGGTCAGAATGATAGATGTTGACCTCTTCGTTGTCCGTCAAGAGATCCGAATCGGTATCAGAATTATTCGGGTTGGTTCCATAAGTGAAAATCTCTTCATAGTCTCCGAGTAGGTCATAATCGGAATCATAGTATGTTGGGTCGGTCTCATAGATCATGATCTCATCCCAATCAGAGATAAGATCAGAATCGGTATCATTTGACAGTGGATCTGTTCCGTAGACCCAATATTCTTGACCATCTAATAATTGATCGAAATCTGAATCCGGCACATCTATACCCGTTCCTAATTGTACCTCAATTCCATCTTGGAGGTCGTCGTTGTCGAAATCAGGGTCAAGCGGCAAGGTGTGATAGATTCTAAGTTCCTCTAAATTAGTCAAACCATCAAAATCACTATCGTATTCAGCATCTGGTGTGGTTCCGTGAGTCATTGGATCTAGTGGGTCAGTGTCAGTCAGGAACACTTCTTCGTAGTCGCTTAAGAGATCAGAATCTGTGTCATTGAGCAGTGCGTTAGTGCCATAGTCCAGAATCTCTGCTCCATCTTCCAGGAGGTCCATGTCAGTGTCTTTCAGGATAGGTGATGTTCCATATTCGTCAACTTCTTCGAAGTCACTCAACCTATCTTGGTCTGTGTCTCGCTTCAAGGGGTCTGTGAAGTAATCATTGATTTCCTCACCATTCGAGAGGCCATCTCCATCTTCATCATCATTATAGTCTGAGATACCATTACCGTTGCTATCAGGATTACGGGGGTCTGTTTCTGTGAGGACACACTCTTCCCAGTTGGTCAAGAGGTCTCGGTCTTCATCGTCGACTCCATCATTCTTGCCATCTCCGTCCGTATCTGCCAAATTGGGTGATGTCTTGGTCAGGCGAATCTCCTGGGCATTTGTAAGAAGGTCTCCATCCAAGTCCTGGTCTGCATCAGAAACACCATCTCCCTGAGTGCTATACAGAGTTGGGTCAGAGAAGGTCAGGTAGACTTCCTCATAATCTGTGAGTGTATCAAGATCTGTGTCTGCCTTGCGAGGATTAAGGGCACCTGCGGGAATCTCTCGTATCACTGGAGTGCCGTTGACATACACAGTCATGTTGAAACCAAAGATCTCCATGTTATCTGGAAGTTTGTCTGAGTCTGTATCAGCTCGTAGTGGTGATGTATTGTAGATGTTTAGCTCGTCACCATCACTTACTGAATCCTTGTCCGTGTCCCATTGAAGTGGGTCAGTTTCGAAGACATTAATCTCATCATAATCCGATAGATCATCGCCATCAGTGTCTGTGCTATTTAGGAGGGTATGCCAGGTGAGAGCTTCCTCACCATCTTCCAAACCGTCTCCGTCTGAGTCTCTCTTGAGGGGATCGCTAGACCAATAGAACAGTTCATCCCTGTCACTCAAACCATCCTTATCAGTATCCCATGAATTGGGAGAGGTCTCACTGATGAAGATCTCATAATAATCAGACAAGAGATCTGAATCTGTATCAACCAAAGTACAATTGGTTTCGTAGAGGTAGATCTCATCCTCATTGTTGATTCCATCAGCATCTTCATCATCCAGATTATCAGGTATGCCATCACCGTCTGTATCGTCCATATTTGGATCTGTGTGACTGTTGAATATCTCATCTGCATCTGCCAATGAATCGAAGTCTGTATCGTCATTAAGAGGATCTGTTTCGTAGATGTTTACCTCATCACCGTCTGAGATTGTGTCGAAATCACTATCCCAATTCTGCCAGTCAGTGCCGTTCTCTATCTCTTCTTTGTCATTGAGACCATCTTGATCAACATCCGCCTCAAGTGGGTCGGTCTCGTAGATTTGCCATTCTTCCCAATCTGACAAACCGTCTCCATCTGTATCATTTGAGCGAGGATCAGTTCCTAGGTCTATCTCATCCTTATCGTTGATGAGGTCGAAATCCGTGTCGGGCAGATTTGGATCAGTGCCATAGGTGTTCCACTCGTCACCATCGCTGAGCTGGTCATCATCTGAATCCCAGTCCGTGGGTGAAGACATTGTCACGTAGATCTCATCGTAATCTCCAATCCCATCAGAATCTGAATCAGTAGAACTCAAATCTGTGTGCCAGATGGTCCATTCATCATAATCAGAGACGCCATCGTTATCTGAGTCTTGATCTGTGGGTGAAGAACCTGACACATAGACCTCAAAACCATCTTCTAACCCATCCTTGTCAGTATCAGGATCTGTGGCATTTGAGAAGTAACCGTAGATTTCAAGTGCATTACTCAATCCATCACCATCATGGTCCAATTGCCCATCAAGAGTGCCATTTCCATAGGTCGATGCTAGGAGAGGGTTCGTGCCTAGTAATTCAATCTCCACATAATCATCCAGTTGGTCTCCGTCCGTATCTCGCACAAGTATATTGGTTCCGTAGAGAATCTCGTCGAAGTCTTCCAACTTATCTCCATCACTATCTCGCGATAATGGATCTGAGAAGTAGACAAAAATTTCTTCACCATCGGTAAGACCATCATTGTCTGAGTCCATATCTCCTGGTGATGTATCGTAGATGTCGACCTCATCTCCGTTTATGACACCATCGTGGTCTGAATCAATCATGTAATCTGTATGTGTAGCGTTGTACCACATGTTGTTCGGATCGGTTCCTGTAATCTCGATTTCAATGTAGTCTGATAACATATCCGAATCCGAATCGTTGTTCAATGGATCAGTGAAGTACTCGAAAATCTCGTCACCATCAAGAAGTAAATCATCATCACAGTCTGGGTCTAATGGTGAGGTTCCATAGGTGTACTCATCACCATCATCCAAATTGTCTTGATCTGTATCTGCTTCGAAGGGTGAGGTCTCTGTGGGGTCGACAATGCCGTTCCTATTGACATCCTCTCCACGTTCTCCATTCCAAGGGTCATAGATACCGTTTTTATTCTTATCAAACCAACCATCGTACAACCCATCTCCATCAGAGTCTGGATTTGTCGCATTTAGCCCCCAGTCTATTTCTAGACCGTCTCTGAGCATATCTGAGTCTGTGTCCCAGTTGGTACAATTGGTATTGTAGGTACGAATCTCCTCAAGGTTCGTTAATCCGTCATTATCTTGATCGTCATTTCCATCAAGTATACCATCATCATCATCATCGGGATTGTTCGGGTCTGTAAAGGTTTCATAGACTTCTTCTGCGTCTGTCAGTTGATCTGAATCTGAATCAGCGTTAAGAGGATCACACTCATAGAGCCATTCCTCGTAATTATTCAACTCATCATTGTCTGGGTCTTCCTGCCAGTCAAGGTCGCCATTGTCATTCGTATCGTTGTATAGAGGATCAGTTCCTGTCATCTCGACCTCAAACCAGTTGGGTAGCAGGTCAGCATCCTCATCATCGTAGTAATCCGAAATTAGGTCGAAGTCAGAGTCTGTCCTGTTAAACCATGTGCCTTGGAGATGCGTCACATTATCCCAAGAGCCTGTCACATACAGCTCTATTCCATTTGAGAGCTTGTCCCCATCTAGGTCTTCATCATAATCTGAAATGTCATCGTCATCCGAATCTTCGTCATTGGGGTCGGTGTGAAGGAGATACCACTCATGTCCATCTTTTACCTTATCATCGTCTGAATCTGGGTCTCTGGGATTTGTGAAGGTGACGAAGAGCTCATTGTAGTTTGTGAGCCCATCAAGGTCGGAGTCTTCCATATCATCTGTAAGTGAGAGACCACCTGAATCCATTAGCGTTGGATTAGTCTTGGTCAGATATATTTCCTGATAATTAGTCAGTCTGTCTCCGTCAAAATCCCAATCTCCATCTAACACTGTTGCATTCCATGTATGTGGATTGGTAGCATTCCAACCACTACTGAGGTACTTGATTTCATCAGGGTCTCGAAGTCCATCAAAATCTGTATCAACAAGATTTGGATTGGTCCCATAGATCACTTCTTGTCCATCATTTATCGTATCTGAATCAGTATCTGCCTTTGTGACATTTGTGAAATATGTGTAAACTTCAAGGTCGTCTTGGAGTCCATCTAAATCAGTATCTGCTGAGTTGGGGTCTGAACCCCAGACATTAACTTCTTCACCATCTGGAATATTATCAGAATCCGTGTCAGGATTTAGAGGGTCAGTATGATAGGTATTGACTTCGTCACCGTCTGAAAGATCGTCGTCGTCAGAGTCTGGGTCATTCACCAGCGTACTATAGGTGACATATTCTTCGTAATCGTCCAACCCATCCTCGTCGGAATCAGCCTTAAGTGGATTAGAATGGACTATCATGACTTCTTCATAATCTGTGAGCTGATCATTATCTGTGTCTTCGTTAAGCGGATTTGTCTTGCTGGTCTTGACCTCATATCCATCCAAAAGAAGATCGCCGTCGCTGTCCGGATTATAGACACCCGTTCCAAGCTGAATCTCTTTCCAGTTGAGCAAACCATCTGAATCCTGATCATCGTAATAGTCGGTTATGCCATTATGGTCCGAATCGACATCATTGGGATCTGTTAAGGTTATTCGGACTTCCTGAATATTTGTCAGACCATCGCCATCATTATCATCCTGCGCATCATTGATTCCATTATCATCTGAGTCAGGATCAGTAGGTAGAGTGAGGGTCTCGTTATTTTCCTCATAATCTGTGAGCTGATCGTTATCTGTATCAGAATCATTAGGGTCCGTTCCAAAGTAGATTTCTTGCCAATCGGTCAATTTGTCGTTATCTGAGTCAGGATCGTTAGGGTCTGTACCATATGTGATGACCTCTGCGAAATCTGAGAGCTTGTCGGAGTCCGAATCCTTTAGCAAGGGATTAGTGCCATAGTCTAGGACTTCTGCACCATCAGAAAGATTGTCATTGTCTGTGTCAGAATCATTATAGAGCGTCCCCTCGATGAGTATCTCACGGGCATCAGCGAGTCTATCCTTGTCAAAGTCACGGCCGTAAGCTGAGACTGTTCCGCCAGTGGTACCAAAGACGAACTCCTGACCGCCGAAGTTATCGAGGTCTCCATATGTGATATATCGAGTGAGTCCAACAACATCTGTTCGGAATGACCGCCAGCCAGTGGCATTATAGAGGGTGAGTTGCCCATTGGTTGTAGTAAGGACTTGGGAATTGGTCGTATTACCGATGTTCGGGAAGAGGATTGAGTTTACCTGTCCCCCTAGAGTCTTGTTCCATAGTGGCGCACCTGCTGAGGAATAGATTCGTAATGCTGCACCTGATGTACCCAGTGCGAGTTCATCATACGCACCTGTAACGAGGTCTCCAACACAAAGTGCGGTGATGCTCTCATTTGCCTGAATGCTATAGACAAGCATCTCTGAAGTATTCCATATAGAGAGTGTTCCATTGGTCTGCCCATAGATCATCTCAAGATTACTTGTCTCTGTAAGGTTTCCAACCGCCAATGCATTGATTGCAGTATCAGTAGTCTTTTCGAAGAACATGTCACCAGTACTATTCAGATAGGTGAATCTCCTGTTCTGCGATGCTACAATGACATCTGTGCGGGAATCCCCATTAATGTCAGCAGCTTTGAGAAGCCTCACTCTTCCATTGCTGAGATAGCTCCATAGTGATGTCGTATTTAGCTCAAATGCGTACACCTTGAAGTCATCGCAACCCACTATGACCTCTTCAAATCCGTCCGCGTCTAGATGACCACCTGCAACCGCATAAACAGGTTCTGGGAGCGACATGTTCATCTGAACCAATTTGTTTGCACCGACCACAAGGACTCCATCATCTGTACCAACTAGGATTTCTTTTCCTGTGCTGGCAGTCCCATCGATGGCTGCTATAGCACGTGGAATAGTGCCTAGAGCTAACTTCCAGAGGAGCGTACTATCTTGGTCAAACAGAAAGAGTGTACCGTTTTGCGTGATGACTGCCACCTCTTCATAATCATCAATATCGAAATTATCGACCACGAGACCGTTAACCTGAGAACCAGTTGTCGTGGACCAAGCGAGGGCAGTAGTGAAGGGTGCAATCTCTGCTGTGGAGTATGATGTTTCGTGATTCAACACAGTGACCATATCTGGTCCTGTTCCCTGAATACTTAGGCCTGCGAGTACGCAGACGAATACTAGAGCTATGATTGCATGATAGGGTTTCATTTTGCGGTTCCTCCTATCCCATTATCTTTCCATGGTTTTACTTGGAAATAATCAAAGAAGTCTGCCTCAACGATTTCCACCCCGTCAAAGGGCATTTTCATCTCATTAAGGCGGTGAATGATTGGTAGAAGGTTGTCCTCGGGGTTGTCGATGAACAACTTCATTGCGTTTCTACCAGCTTGAGCGGTATATTGTACTCCTGGAATGGACTGTACACGTTTGATGATCTCGGGGGTCAGTGCATGAAGCACCACTTTGATGCTCTCTCCTTTTCCTGGGAGTGTGGAGATCAATTCCTGAGGAGTACCAAATTGACTGATCTCTCCTTCCTCTAGGAGGCATACACGTGTACAATAGTCAACAATCTCTAGGTCGTGACTGATGATGACCATTGTCGTCCCCAATTTGTAGTTCAATTCTTTCAGGTAGTTTAGGGTCTCGTGGCGTAAATGAGCATCCAATCCGGTTGTAGGTTCATCGAGTAAAAGCACGGGTGGATCATGAATCATTCCTAAACAGATTGAGACGCGTTTTCTCTCTCCACCGGAGAGCCTACTTACTCTTTTGGTCATCAGATCTTCATCGAATCCAAGAATGCTAAGGACATTTCTGGACCGTGCTTCGATTTCCTTTGGTCGAAGACCATATAATCTTCCAAAGAACTGAGCATTCTCAAGAGCACTGAAATCATAATAGAGACTGAGGTGTTCAAGTTGTGGAACATACCCAACAAGAAGGCTAATGAGGAAACCTTTCTTTGTGACATCATAGCCTCCTACATATGCTTGTCCCTCAGTCGGTCGAATCTGTCCTGTGAGAATCCTCAGGACGGTGGTCTTTCCTGCACCACTGGCACCAATGACTCCTAGGAATTCTTTTTTGTTTGCAAAGAAGGACACTCCTTTGAGTGCATAGAATTTTCCAAAGGCTACCTTAAGGTCAATGATGTCAATCTCACGGTGTGTCTCTTTTACAGGCATTTCTTTTCCCATATCAGACACCTCCTACTCTATCACTGACCTTATCGAACATCTTCCTACCCTCTTCGATACTCTGCATTAAGACACGAAGTGCCTCAATCTTCTGTATCTGATCTAGATCCTCACGCTTGATGAGTTCCTCGAGTTGCATGAATGCCGCAAGGAGTGCATTCAGCGTAGAATCTATGTCTCGATTCAGATCGGTATCGATCTCTGGGATTTTCAGTCGGCGTTTCATTCTTCGTCGGTTATAGACGAGTACCATTCCCAGTCCACCGAAGACAGTCACTGCTGTAGCAAGTGCCAATTGGGACATTGTGAGCCATATGACGGGCTCTTGAGTTCCTGGTCCAGCAGGAGGGATATAGATGTCAAAACTCACACTTGCATAGGTCATAGCATAATCTTCAGTTCCCAAAATTATGAAGATACCATGAATTCTCCCTTCCTCTTTCCAGGTACGAGGAGCGAATTGTGAGGAATAGAGACCATCCTCAACAAAGCCAGCTATGAAGAATGAAAGATTGCCATTGGGTAGCTCATAGACAATAGCAACAAAGAGGTCATTTACTGGATCTCCATTAACATCTGTCACTTGCAGGTTGAGATAGACACTCTTGTCATATGGGTATCGAGTTGTATTCTCCGAGAGACTTGTCTGGGTAGTTAATGTATTCCTTAGTAGATACTGGTTCAAATTGTCCAAAAGCATGCTGTTATTGCATTTTACCAGGTTTTTGTTCATGAAGATCTTTGATGAACCGAAAATTGCAAGTTCTGGGTCAGTCTGATCAAGTACAGCTACGCTATTTCCATTGAGCCGCAGCTGTGCATTGGACTGATTGTTCATAATGTAAGTACCGCCACCAAGCCAGACAGACTCTAATCCTGCACCTAGACGTGATGCGGTCACAATATCAGTAGTATTTTCTTCTGAATGAGAACTATGTAAGTAATAGCCATATTCAAGAAGCAATGGATTCAATGCTGAAATGTTTGCATTGTCATCATTATCTCCTAAGATGACAAGTGTTCCGCCTCCGCGTGTGAAGTCACGTAACATTTCAATATCCGTGGAATTATATTCTTCAGTTGGAGCTATGATGACTACAGTTGAAAATTGAGCTAATAGATCTGCATTTAGATCCATGCCCGGTGTTTCTATGAGGTCAAGACCAACATTAGCCATTGCCTTTTTCATATTGGATAGACCTGAGAATGTTGTCATCCGGAATGAATCGAAGAGACTTGTCAATGATCCAAGACTTCCAAGGTCATTCAAGCTGAAGTCCATCGACATCCCTCCCATATCAGTAGTTCCAGTATCTTCTTGAGCAAGTGGGAACTCAAGTCCAGCAGTGTCCTCGCCACCTGCAAGGTCTCCTACATTTCCTAGGCTCAAATCTCCCATGAGTGATCCAAATCCTCCGCCATGAGAGGTGTCGAGGAGCATCATAGCTCGTGGATACTCGAGAACTCTTTCCAATGTGATGTTCGTTGTCCATCCATATTCGGTCTCAATAACATAATCACATCTATGGTATCCATCAACACCAATTGGCGGTGCCATCAAGAATCCTGTGAATTCATAGAATCCTTCTATTGTATCAGCTGCAGTTAGCGACATGTTTCCCCAATCAGACGCATTTCCATGATTTGCAATTGTCATATTTCCTAAAGACTCAGTTGTTGAAAGGACGAAACTGTATATCCCAAAGTCTGCAGGGAATCTGATGTCAAATGGAGCAAAGGGAAGTACTTTCGGAAAAACAGATGTAGATGAGATAGGATTGATTACGAAAACATCTCGCAATATAAAATCGTCTAGAACACTCAGAAGTAATGTGTTAATATTCTGGGTAAGTCCGAGGACTGATTGAAGACTTGCTGCTGTAGCCCATATAGCTGTTCGTATTCCCTTACTCTCTGGTCGCCATGAAGCAGAAATGTTTACAGCCTGAAATGGTGTGATGTTCTCAAATGATGCGTATCTTGCATACATCGCACCTGTATTGTTCAAGCTTTCAGCTACTATTAATGCTCCATAGATAGATGAATTGGATTCTCCTACATTCATTATTATTGCATGTGATTCGTAGGTTAATCCTTCTTTTGCGATTCTTGGAAGATTTGCTTCTACAACAATGAGGTCCCCTTGGTCTACAATAGTCTGAGGAACCTCGTTAATCCACATTGCATCAATTGATGCATCTAGGACAGTTCTATTCTCTCCAAATCCCATTGCAATCGTAACATTCACTGGGTCATTGACTGCAACAGTGCCAAAGTCCCACTGCATACCAAGACCAACACTACCATCGAACGTAGTACTCCCTGTCAGATTGTCATCAGAAATGTGAGATGAGATCTCAGAGGAATTACCAACCTCAAAGGCTGATAACGGAATACTTGAGTTCATACCAACGTAGAAGTTACCGAAGTCTTCTGAGAGCCCATAAGCGAATAATTGTTCATTGTCAAGATCATATTTAC
>JAEORN010000249.1 GCA_016840825.1 Candidatus Thorarchaeota archaeon
GAGCTCACTATCTATTCAATGCTCTTTGCTGTACTCTTTGGAGTGGCACTCGGAGTAAGATCAGCTAAGAAGTACGATACTGCTCAAGACCATGGTATCAGACTCTTCGGAATAGTGACATACGCAATACCAGTTTTCTTCCTTGGAATGATTCTCCAGTTCATCTTCTCTCTTTGGCTTGGAGTACTTCCTACAGGAACGCGTTATGACCCTCACTATGACGCACCAACAACCATCACAGGATTATATACAATTGACAGCTTGTTAACAGGAAACATCCAAGCGTTTATCATTGCTTTTCGATACTTAATACTTCCATCAGTATCTCTGGGTTTGATACTTTGTGGGATATTTATCAGACTCACAAGGACGAACATGCTAGAAACCCTAAGGATGGATTTCGTTGTAGCTGGAGAAGCTCGTGGATTATCCGAGGGAAAAATAACATATGGTTATGCGCTAAAGAATGCGTTCTTGCCAATTCTTACGATGATAGGACTTCAATTTGCTGCATTGCTTGCTGGAGCGATTCTTACTGAAACAACCTTCAGCTGGCCAGGTCTTGGTACATATCTTGTACAACGAATTAATCACAGGGACTACACAGCTATTCAAGGAGTAGTAGTATTCTTTGGCATCCTTGTCAGTCTGGTCACGCTGTTTGTTGATATTCTCTATGCGTATCTAGATCCTAGGATTAGACTGTAGGTGATGAAGAGATGGCTCAGAAAAATATGATTAGCGGCGTATTCCTGCATTTAAAGCCAGGAAAAGAAACATTTCAGGAACGCACCACAAAATGGTGGATTGCATTCATAATCATCCTCGTTGCAGTAGCTATCCTTCTCACAGGCTTAGTGTTTCTTGCATCCATCTCAAGGAGTAGCATTGGACTACAAGTCGTTGGGTACACCTTTGTATTTGGATTCATTATTCTGATAGCAGCTGCAACCCGTAGAGAAATGATTCAGACACAAAGATTGACAATCAGAAGCAGTAATATCTTCCTCATCTTAGTGTTCGTAGCACTTGCATCATTTGTGTTCGAAGTTGGAGCATTTACAATATGGGACCCTGTTCTGAGAGCCAGCCTGCCTGAGGCTCTAAGGGGCTTTAGTCTTCCAACTTCACTGATCCTAGGTGGCATTGTATTCTCTCTTATTATACTGCTCCTCTATGAAGGATATCCAATACTGAGAGAAAGAGGTTCGCCAGGCTATATCGCGCTATCAGGTTTAATGATTGTGTTCGCAATTATTTACATGACTGCAATATCATGGTGGATTGTGCCATATGATCCAACAAGATTAGATGTGGGGCCATATGGTGCTCCTCCCTCGATTGGATTTCCTTTGGGGACCACGACTCTAGGTCAAGACCTGATGAGTAGAGTCATTACAGGGGGCGGGATTATGCTTCAAGTTGCACTGCTCTCTGTGGTTGTATGTTTCTCTATAGGCGTACCAATTGGTCTAGCGGCATCATTCCGAGGAGGACTTGCTGATAGACTTGTATCACTCGTCATGGACAGCATCTTCGCATTTCCAGGTCTGGTACTAGCGATTGCGATTGCCGCTATGCTTGGCCCTGGTGTGGTTAACATGGCATTGGCAATTGCAGTCGTCTACATACCATCCTATTTCAGAGTTGTTCGTAGTCAAGTTCTGACTGTGAAAGAGTTGCCATATGTCGAAGCAGCGATAGTTATGGGAGCAAGAAATCGAGATATCATATTCAGGTATATTCTACCAAACATCCTGCCATCAGCTGTTGTTGTTCTATCAATTAATTTCGCAGACGCGGTACTCACAGCAGCAGGTCTCACATTTGTCGGTTTAGGACTTCCAGTTGATGTTCCTGATTGGGGATGGGATCTAACCTTTGGCTCGCAAGTGTACGTTGCTGGGAAGTGGTGGAGTATCACATTTCCAGGATTGATGATTGTCATTTTGGCGCTAGGATTTACATTAGCTGGAGAAGGACTCAACGAGGTACTAACTCCAAAATTAAAGGAGTGATTGATTGTGATAGAAAGCGATACCAACCTGCTCGAGATCAAGGATTTGGTAGTAGAATACAAGACCCGTAGGGGAGTAGCGAGAGGAGTCGATTCCGTTTCGCTCACTCTTCCTGAGAATAAGACACTCGGCATCGCGGGAGAGAGCGGTTGTGGCAAGAGCACACTTGGTAGATCAATAATGCGGCTCGTTCCATATCCAGGAAAAGTCATCAGCGGTGAAATAATAATCAATATTGAGGAAGATATCATCACAAAGGATGTTTCGATTGAAAGAGGAACCTATAATCTCATGGAATTTGGTGAAGATGAGATGAGGGCAATTCGCGGGAAAGAAATATCATACATCTTTCAAGATCCAATGACATCATTAAATCCCATGGCAACAATTGCGACTCATTTCATTGAAATAATGAAGGCACATAATCCCGCTGTGGAGGATGAGGAAGCTATTGAGAGAGCTAAAGAGATTCTGCTCAGTCTTGGTATAAACCCTGAGAGAGTTACAGATTATCCTCATCAATTTAGTGGCGGTATGAGACAACGTGTTATGATTGGACTTGGATTAGTACTAAAACCAAAATTACTCATAGCCGATGAGCCAACAACTTCACTTGATGTCATTGTCGAGGCGCAAATACTCGAGGAGATAGCTGCCCTTAAAGACCAATTCAATCTCACCATGATACTTATCACACATAACCTAGGAGTGCTCGCACAGACAGCTGACAACATTGCCATCATGTACACGAGTCGAGTGATGGAATTATCACCAACAATGGATCTATTCGAAGACCCGCTGCATCCATACGCACAGGCACTTCTCCAATCAGTTCCTGATGTTGCTCATCCAGAGAAACAGCTAGCATGGATTCCAGGAGCTCCCCCCGATTTAATCAATCCAATTCCTGGTTGTATGTATAATCCGAGATGTCCTCATGCCATGGATATCTGCAAGACTGTAATACCTCCCTTGACAGATGTAAAGGGAGGCCGGCTTGTAGCGTGTCATCTATTCACGGAGGGATAAAAATTGACACTCATTAAATTCAACAACGTCAGAAAGCTATTCCCAATCCAAAGAGGCTTCATTGATTCGTTGATATCTAGAGAACAAGAATTTGTAAGAGCAGTCGATGGCATATCATTTGAGATAAAGAAGGGTGAGGTTCTCGGACTTGCAGGAGAGAGTGGTTCAGGAAAGACAACAACTGGAAGATTGGCAGTGCGACTCCTGCAGCCCACTGAGGGTGAGATTATCTATGACGGAAAGGATATTGCTACTATTAAGGGAAAAGACCTTCGACTTCTCAGAAGGCGACTGCAATTCACATTTCAGGATCCTACATCTTCTCTCAATCCAAGAATGAAGATTGGAGACGCGATTGCTGACGCACTTAGACTTCAAGGAATAGGTACCAAATCTGAAAGAATAGCAAGTGCTGAGGAGACGCTTGAAATTGTGGGATTATCTCCAGCGAGTTCCTTCTATAATCGACTTCCACATCAATTGAGTGGCGGACAGAAACAAAGAGTGGTCTTCGGAAGAGCAATAATTCTAAAACCCGAGTTCGTAGTCACTGATGAACCTGTAGCTATGGTTGATGTATCGATTAAAGCACAGATTCTAAATCTTATGAATGAGCTAAAGAAAGAACTTGACTTGACCTATCTTTTCATTAGTCATGACCTAGCAACATCTAGACATGTCTGCGATCGAATTGCCATAATGTACCTTGGTAAGATTATTGAAGTTGCTGACAAGGATAGCATCTACGAGGATCCTCTTCATCCATATTCAGTGGGATTGATGAGTGCAATTCCTGTTCCAAATCCCAGAGCTAAGAAAAATGAGGCAGTTCCACGTGGAGAGATTCCGAGTCCTATCAATCCACCAAGTGGCTGCAGGTTTCATCCAAGATGCCCGAAGGCATTTGATAAATGCCCAGTTGAGGAACCGGAGCTTAAGGAAGTATCTAATGAACGATTTGTTGCTTGCCACCTATATTGAGAAAGAACTCAGTGAAGTTTGTTCGTCCGGATAGCCTTAACCTTATCCTCAACTTCTTTCCTTTCTTTGTTCAGACTATTTGTTTCAACAATAAGGTTCAGAAGTTTGGAAGCATACTCACTCTGGTCGACATGACCTTTCCGAAGGTCTTCATCAAGCCGAACGCGTTTTGTCCGCAGTTCATCAATGGCTTTGCCCAAAGAACGAAATCGTATTTCCATAAAGGTTAGGGAGGACGTATTATTCTGAGTACTCAGAGACTTCCCCCAAGATGGACTTTTACCGGAAACCATAGGACTTCGTTCGCCACTCATGCTTTTAGACTCCTATTACGCAGGTACTACAATCAATATAGTCACAATACTCTGATATAAATATATATCAGATAATATAGTATGATAGTATATGTATGTGAAATGCTCACGTTCATAATTATCATCGCAAGTCTCTAATGCGGGTATCCTAAACCGGAATTGGAAGTTGCGGTTCGTCTCATTTCACGACGGAGATAATGCTGTGCGGGGTAGTTTGATGAAAGAATCTAGGTCGAGAGAAATGCTTAGAATCTTGGCATCAATTCCGAAAAAACTCACACAACCATCGCCATTAATCGAGGA
>JAEORN010000250.1 GCA_016840825.1 Candidatus Thorarchaeota archaeon
AGAAGTATCTGTTTGGAACCTTGAGAAGCTTTATGCTGTCAATGGAAGTTTCGATGAGGGAATTGCTGGTACGAATGTATTTCCATCCGGTTCAGTGTCATATCATCCTGTCGGGTGGGATGCTAATAGTACAGATACTGTGACATTTGATGATGATGTTCAGCTGGCTGGATATGACTCAACTGGTCGTCAATATGTCACAGTAGAAAGTCAAGGAGGCAAAGTCGGACAAAATGCATTTGGTCATGTAGTAGGTACGAAGATTCTGTGGACCCAAGAATTCGTAAACGCTCCATATACTGAAGACTTCATCCTTAGCTTTGATTATTTCTATCTACGAGGTCCCATCGATGGGCCCACTGGCACAAATCCAGTAACTGGAAACTGTAGTCTAACTCTTTTCGTAAACGGGACAAATGTCTGGAACATGAGTTTGCTACTTCTCTCGCAGAGAGGTGTCTGGCTCGAAACAGGTGATATTCATCTCAGTATTTCCGGTGCTCCAAGTTCTATCCTTTTTGAGCTCGGACTCGTAATTGATGAATCTCTCACGCTGGACAAGAGATATGATTATGATGGGGATCCGAGTCACCTGCCTGATGGTATTGACAACTCTGCCTATATCACGGTCTACATAGATGATATCTCTTTCATCAAAACTGTGGCACCAACGCCAGAGCAAGTACAGTTGGAGTTCGCTACTGACAGTGTTGTATCACCTATCTCATACACTACGGGAATATATAATACTACAATTGTGAATGCTTCATACTGGACAGTCAGTCCTGTTTATGTCGAACTACTCTCAAATACCACTATTTCTTTTGATTACGAAGCTCGTCTTCTCTCTCATCGATTTACTGATTCCAACTGGCAGACAGATGTTTCCGACTACGGTGTGCGATACTCTGTATCTGCTGGTTCGAGTCCTACTCTCAGTTTCTACTCATACGTCGGATATTTGGGAGGATATGAGGAGCCTGAGATGATCATACGATATCCGATGGATTGGGAAAATGCAACAATATCCGATCCTTTCCTGACTGACCTAACTTCTTCCTGTACTATCTCGACCGGAAGTATCTCTATCCCCAGTTCCATTCTTGATAGATTGGGATGGTGGCAGATTGACTTGGAATCTCCCAACTATGCAAAATCTATGAATATTCAGAAATTTGATGTTTCTTCTGGTTGGCAAAATGCGATCAGCTATCGCGTTGGCAATGAAACGCGTCCTTCCATAGAGATTGGTACTTCAACTGAGATACCCTCAGTATTATCAAATGTCAATATCTCTTGGTATCTTCCGAATGGTACTCTATGGTATTACGAATCAGCTTCAGGTGGAGTTGATGGCTCAATAAATGGCTCATCCCAGATCCTTGATAACTCAATGGCCGGAACTTGGGAAATTGGTTACATCTGGATAAATGGAACTGAGGTTGCGTTTGTTACTACCACCTTCGATGTTTATCATTCTTCCACTCTAACTCCATTAGATTCCATGATTGAAACAGATATGGGTGAAGTTGTGACTGGACGCGTGAGATTTCTGGATGGGGATAATGGACGATATTTAATGGATGATGCCATAATCAAGGCTAATTGGTCTGGAATGTCACTCTCATTCAATTCCAATCCCACGAAAAATTGGTGGGAGGTTGACTTGGATACAAGTCTGACTGGAGCAGGGCTTTTCGTAGTTGAAGCAAATGCATCTCTGCCATACTATGACATTGCATTCTGTCAATTCTCGGTCATAGCAACAAACGTCACCCGACTTACATCTCCAAATTCACCTTGGACTTCTGTAGCCTGGGAATCAACTGCAGTTCTTACATTTAACTACCAACGATACGATCCCATTGGATCCTCATGGATTCCAATTGCGAACGATAGTCTTGATGTTGTCGCCACTGTAAATTGGACACTAGGAGAATGGACTATTGTTGAAACTGGGATAGCTGGAATCTACGAGATGAGTGTGAACACAGGCGCGAAACCAATTGGCAACTATCTTCTCAATGTTTCATTCTCCAAACCTGCACATCAGACTAAGCAAATAGTGCTTGCTCTAATAATCACTCCTCAAGTTAGCACTTTACATATCTTCAATGGAACATCAACTCAGGTCGATATTGAGGATAGCATAGTCTTGAAGATGAATTACACCGATACTGGTGGTCATTATATTGATGGAGCTACAATATTAGTTGATGAAGTAATCCCAAGCACTGGGCTTTCAATCTCGAGTATTGATCCTGTTTCAGGAGAAAGTGGGAACTACTCCGTTTCAATCATTGTGAATGGCATTGGAGTATATACAATACGATTTCTCGCCTCTAAAGATGATTATCAATCTGCAAGTGGAGTATTTGTCATCGTTGTGAATGATGTTCCAACATTGTTGACAGTCACTTCAGGAGAAACAGCTGAGATAGGTTTGGGTGATCCTTTTACTGCGACTTATCATTTTGAGATGTTCAATAGTACTCCTATTCAAGGAGCAGTGATGAGTGTATTCTACTCAGGACCCCTGGGAGGTCTCTCGTGGTCTGATCCTGTTGATGAAGGGTCCGGAGACTATTCCGTTGAATTTGATTCATTTCTTTCTGGAGCCTATTTAGTGACAATCGCAGCATCAAAGGAATATTTCCAAAGTGATGCGGTTTCCTTCTTCCTTCTAGTTGGAGACATCACATCACATCTTGACATCATGAACGGTTCCGCTAAGACCATAGATTTTGGAGAATCATATCGTCTGGTTCTATCCTATTATAACAACACTCCATTCGGACTTGCAGGAGCTGATATCAATATCCTTTCAATCACTCCAAGTAGTGGGTTGAGCACTACCCCAATAGTCGATGAAGGCGGGGGATATTATAGCCTAATACTAGAGCCTGAAACCATAGACACATTCTCTATCCTTTTCAGTGCGAACCTCACAAATCATCAAACACAATTTGCTACATTCACCTTGGTTGCAAATCCGATTCCTACTGTTCTAAAGGTAATGAACGCAACAGCCAAGATATCTGTGGATTGGAACTACAATCTTACTCTAAGATTTGAAGATGACTATGGTAATGGCATACCCGGAGCAACTATTGAAACAAGTAACGCTCCAGAAGGTATCACGATATCGTCCTTTACTGATGTGGGAGATGGATACTATCAGGTCAATCTTGACCCCCAAGAGGTCGGAGTCTTCACTATAGTCTTCAAGGCAAGCAAGAATAGCTATCAGAACATTTCAGCATCATACACTCTGGAATCTTCACTTATTCCTACTAGACTAAGGTTTATTGATGATGTTAGCTCCAAAACTGTAGACTTTGGTACGAATACGAGTCTAGAAGTTTTCTACGAACGTACTGATGTATTAACAAACATTACACTAGCTGAGATTAGAGTCACTGCAGGAGATATGAACTTCACAATTTCTGTTACAGAACTAGATACAGGGTATAGCATTCATATCGTGGCATTTGAAGTGGGTGTTCATGTACTCACGATCGTAGCTGAAAAGACCGATTACATCCAATCGATTTCATCATACACATTGACGGTTGAGGAAATTGGAACATCTCTATCGTATGATGAATTTCCAGAGGAACTATACTTTGACAGAGAATATAGCTCAATCTTCTCATATCAGATTTCGTCAGATGACTCGCATGTAAGAAATCCCATCATTCAGATATTAGGATCGAAATCCGATTGGGTTGAAATAAACTCTCTTGGTTCAGGATCTTACAACATCACTATTCATCCAAATCAAACCGGTTCGTACACAATATCCCTCTTCTTTTCTGCGGATGGAATGGAATCACAAAGTGCTGTGATAACTTTCGCTGTAATCAGTATAGAAGTCGAGGCTATCCTCGTTTCTCCTTTTACAGCCTTGGAATTTCAGCTAATAACGATTGTAATAGATTTAGTTGAACGTGGAACTACACGTCCTGTGACCGATGCGGATATCCGTTGTAAGCTGAATCTACCTGATACTGATTGGGTCACATTGACTCCACAATCAGCAGGTCGATATTCGGCTCAAATTCAATTACCATATATTGATGCAACAACGAATGTACAGCTGCTACTTTTCATGGACAAGGAGAACTATCAACTAGTATACTCTCAGCAATTGAGTCTATACATAGAGGATGACCCAATCATTTCTATGGGTCCGGTCATTACCTTCTCTGGAAGCTCAATAGGGATTCTCTTAGTTGCTATTGTCGGTCTAAGAGTAAATCGGTCTCGAAGACGAAAGAGAAATCTGCGAGCCATCGCTATTAAACAGCGATTCGATGATGTAAAGAACATGATTGGCATTATTCTACTTCACAAGTCTAGTGGCTTGCCAGTCTTTTCAAAGACATTGAAGGGTGGATTTGACGAATCCATGGTTTCTGCATTCATTACAGCAGTATCTCATTTCAGATCGGAGTTTGGGATGGATGAGAAACATTGGGATTTCCAAGTGATACCTATCTCTGACATAATTAGTGCAGTCCCAACTCGAAATCTGATCTGTGCTTTCATTAGTGGTTCTACACCATCAAGAGAACAGATGGTGAAAATGGAGGCGTTCGGACGAGCTGTTGGTGCGATGTTCGATGAGTCTATCGCGTTGGCTCCTACTCACGTTCTAGATGACGAAACAGAGTCAATCATCAATGCTCTTTTCATGGATATGATGGATGGCGAGTTCTTGACCGCATATAGAAAACGAGAAGCAGCAAAGCTCCCACGAAGCATGAGCTGCCTATCATCTGTAGTTGGGAATATGGACAAAGACGAGTTCACCCTTGATGAGCTTGCCCGGGGGATGGCAATGTGTGGTATTGAAGAAGGCGAAGCCTACCTTCAGGTTATGGATGCAATCGAGAATGATTATATTCTACCTGCAAATGGAACCGAACCCCTGATTCTGAAAGAAGATGAACCTAAGACAAAATCATACGACTTTGACTTTGGTGATGAATTTGAGGATGATCTCAAACCTCCTGATTCAGACTCGACCGATTCTGAGCTTGATGAATAGAACTATAGCTTCCTTTCGTAGCAAATGAAATTATCTCACTTACAGGTGAGGATGACATCTATTGCCGGATTGAGTTTAATGCCCCTCTCTCCCCCTAGGTTCCCTTGGAACCAGAATTTCAACCTGCTGTAAAACAGCAATTTAGTGCTGAATTCTTCACCTCTGCCACTATGCTCTCTGAATGTTATTAGTGTATTACCCCGATATCACCTGAATACCTGTAAATTAGCTATGTATCTTTATATATATCCGCAGTGGAAATAGAGGTGAGTTGTATCACATGAATAAGGTACACTCAAAATGTCTTAGTAAACACGGAGAAGCGAAAAATGACCGACTCTGAAACCCCTCGTCCCTCATCAACCCTTCAGAAGAATGCCGAAGTGCTTCATGTCCTATATGGACTCCTAGATAGTGACCGCGAACCAACTGACGCTGATGCCGCCAGCCTCCGAGTGTTGTATGCGAGTTCCTAAATTATGCTCCTCATTTAACATGAGGTCTACATTCGCGGCTCCGTGTGCACCTCCCGGCAACTGAGACGCAACGTGGGGGCTTAGTCCCCCACACCCTCTTCCTATGACCGCTTTGTGGATCTGATGACAATGGCAAAAACAAGATTGGGCAGTGCTCGTGGGTCAAAGACCCTCCTGCAGAAGCATAAGCTGAAGCGAAGAAAGAATCCAATGATTGAAGCACTACTTGTGAGTCATCGCGTTAGCCAGGGATCAAAAGACTGAGTAATTCTGTGAAGGTTCATGCTCAACAGTGCATACCTTATATTCTTGCAGCTTCCAAATGGAACCATAGAAGGTTGCTTGTGATTGTAATTTCTAGTACCTCTCGAGTTCCAACAAGGGGATTGCCCCTCCTATCATACTTGCTTCTCTTATCGTGGTGGGAAGATTTGTATTTCTGGCTGAACTCCGATCCTTTGGGTTTCGCAGTATTGCAAGTGCTATTCATACTGGTTCTTGGGTTATGTGCACGATTATGCATGCCCAAGGTTTCACAAAAGCTCGAGGAGAAGATAGCTTTGCGTGATGAGGGCATGCCTGAGTGGGACGAATCTGAAAAATGAGACACGCGCCATGTATCGTTACAGTTATATCAATAAAATTCCCCAAAGCGGCTATCATTCTAAGGCGGGAAATAAAGCTTCACGGACGTAAGAGAGAGATCATATGCTCCAACTCACGGAATAGAACAAAGTCGTCAGTGGGTTTTAGACCCCTTTTCTATATTTCATCTATTCTGCAGTCAGTGGTATATAGCTGGTATCTTGCTAAATGAATGATAGGAGTGTGACAAAACTGAGGAACTATCCGACAGATAAACCAGTGCTTGTAACATGCGGACTACCCTATGCCTCAGGGGAGATGCACATCGGCCATCTTCGTACCTACGTTCCAGCTGATGTCTTCGTCAGACTCCTAAAGAAAATGCGAGTAGATGTCACATTCGTTTGCGGATCAGATACGCATGGTACTCCAGTACTTGTGGCTGCAGAAGCTGAAGGATTGACCCCAAAGGAAACCTATGAGAAATATCACAAGATTCTCTCAGATACCTTTCCAAAGTTGAATATCGTCTTTGATAACTATGGTACTACTGATGATCCTGAGAATCATGAACGAACAACTCAGATTGTGAAGGAACTCCAGAAAAATGGATATATCTACTCTAAGGAGATAGAAACTCCTTTTTGTGATACTTGTGGGAGATCTCAGCCTGATCGTTTTGTACGAGGAACTTGCCCATATTGTGGTACTGATGCCCGTGGAGATGAATGTGACCAAGGCTGCGGAAGATATATCGAACCTGGATTGATTCTCAATCCTAGATGTGCAGTTTGCGGAAATCCCACAAGACAAATCACTAGAACCCATCAATTCCTTCGTCTAAGCGCATTTCAGGATTTCATTGGAGAATACCTAGAAAATGTGGATGGAACAAAGAATGCGAAGAACTTCGCATTAGGATGGGTTAAGGAGGGATTGAGAGATTGGTGCATCACGAGAGATCTAGATTGGGGAGTCAGATTTCCAGGTGACGAATCACTCGTTCTATATGTCTGGGTTGATGCCCCTATTGGGTATATGTCAAGCACAGAAGAGTGGGCAAAAGCCATAGGCAAACCTAACGAATGGGAAAAGTATTGGAAGCCTGGAGATGGACGTCTAGTTCATTTCATTGGATTGGACATCGTTCAACATCATTGCATATTTTGGCCTTCTCTTCTAAAAGGAAGTGGATACAATCTACCGTTTGCCATTGTAGCGTCAGGAATGGTTAAGATACGCAATCATAATTTCAGCAGAAGTAGAGGATACGTAGTCTGGATAAGAGAAGACTATCTCGATAAGGGATTGAACCCAGACTATCTCAGATACTATATGGTATCCTTTACCGGACACACTAGAGACCTAGATTTCTCGTTTGCATCCTTCGTAGATAAGGTGAACACTGAATTGGTTGGAACCTTTGGTAACTTCATCTATCGGTCTCTTCATTTCACGAAGAAACATTTTGGCACTATCCCTGAAGGAAAATTGGATTCAGTTCTTCAAAACGAGGTTAAGCAAAGTATTGAGGTAATCACCGATGCTGTGAATGAATATGAGCTAAAGAAAGTAGCAGATGAGATTCTAAGATTGGCATCGGTTGGGAACGAGTACTTCCAGAGTAATGCACCTTGGAGCCTCGTAAAGGAAGACAAATCCAAAGCAGGTGACGTTCTATATAACTCATTATTCCTATCTAGAGCTCTTGCCATTCTAATTGATCCGATCATGCCTAGTATTGCCGAAGCAATTTGGGCGCAGTTAGGAAATATTGGCTCAGATGTACATAGCGTATATCTTGAAGAAGCACTTGATCTACCGCTAGTGGGGACAGTTTTAGGGGAACCAGAACCTGTAATCCAAAAGATTGATGACGATCTACTCAACGAGCTTAAGAAGAACATTGACGCTCGAATATTAGCGACAGAAACGAAAGAGAAAGGTGAGGAACAAGTGACAGGAGAAGACATAGTCACATTCGATGAATTCAAGAAACTGGATCTACGAGCTGGAAAGATTCTCCGTTGTGAGAAGGTCCCCAAGAAGGACCGCCTTCTCAAAATTGAGGTTGACATTGGCTCTGAAATTCGCACATTGGTTACTGGTCTCGCAGAGATGTACTCATGCGATGAGCTGTCCGGAAGGACTGCACTCTTCTTAACCAACTTGGAGCCAAAGAATATTGGCGGCATCGAGAGTCATGGCATGATCATTGCTGTGGAACGAGCTGACAAGAAAGGTGACTGGGTTCCTGTTTGGTTGGAAGACCTTCCACCAGGCAGTAAAGCCGCATAAGAATAGTATAAGGCCTGGAAACTCCAGGTCTACCGCCTTTTTTTAGGTGACGAATATCTCTTAGCAATAACATTACCAGAATTACCACAAGTGAAACTCGATGTATGGTTCTTGATCAGACGAGGAGTTGAGTGACAGATGAATATATTCATCCTCCGACACGCAGAGACAAAACTTGACAATATGAAACCAGCTCATGAATGGGAACTTACAAGTGAGGGGGAATTATCAGCATCTAAACTCGCCAGCACTAATGTTTTTGGTGAGATTGATGCAATCTATACATCAACTGAATGTAAGGCACAACAAACTGCACATCCTTTCACGAAGAATTCAGGAATTGACCCATATGCGCATCCTGGATTGGATGAGCTCTATCGAGGTACAAACTCTTCACTATCTAACGAAATCTATCTTCGTTATGTGCAAGATACTCTTCGGAATCCCCCTAGTCCTGTTCAGGGGTGGGAAACACCAACTGATGCTCTTAGGCGATTTAAGGAAGCAATAGATGAGATTGAAACCACTCAATTAAGTAATGTACTAGTTGTATCTCATGGTCTTGTAATGACATTGTATTTTGCCAATATTCTAAATCTTGATGATTACATGTATGAGAGATGGCGTAGATTGAGGTTTCTCGCATGGGGACAAATCTCTCAAGGAAATGTGGTTAGAGATATCGTGCATTAGCAAAAACTAAAATCAGATTTCTTCAATAGAACAGCATTTGGAGCGAAGGAAATGAAGAATCGATCTTGGATGATATTCCTTACTGTTGCATTTCTAGGTCTACTAGTTCTGCCAATTCCTGTAAGAGCACATACACCTGGTCCCATGACCTTGGAATATAACGCTGATACAGATACATTAACTGTAACAGTTACTCATTCAGTAAGTTCTGCAGATCATTATATCGCATCTCTTCAACTTTGGAAGAATGATATATCTGTGGAAACAAAGACCTACACAAGTCAAGAGTCGAATTCGGGAATGGACGATACCTTTACTGTTGCTGCAGTGGATGGCGATGTTCTCAAAGTTACCGCAACATGTAGCATTAGCGGTTTTGTCACCGAGGAGATTACTGTAGGTTCTGGTCCAACAACTAGCACAACAGATACATCTACTACCGAACCAGCTGATAGTACTTCTTTCATATGGCTTGTGCTGGCTGGAGTTTCTGCAAGTGGCATAGTTGTGATAGTACTTGTTGTATGTCTCAGAAGGAGATGAGTGAATTGACTAATTGAGGAGGGAGTTATTCTCTCCTCAGTGCTAACTTTGAATATTCACTTTTACAACCTTTCTTCGAATTTTTGTGCAACTGATTTTCCTATCATCCCAAAGGTGGTAGAAAGAATAATTCCCAAAAATACCAATGTCAATAGATAGATCTCAAATGTCAATATCAAAAACAGATACTGGGTAACAAGATAGCTGAAAATATACATAGCTCCAACAATTGCATTCAAAATCACTCCATGTATCACCAATTTAGGCCAGTATCTTTGAATATCAAAATCCCAGAGCCATGAACAGAGGTCGCCATTTACCCATGCCAGTGCGATGCAATAAAGACCAAGTGCGATAATAGAGCCTATGATTAGTATGAAGTGATCCACTACTGCAGCTAGCGTTGTCAATCCCGCGCTTGTGAATATCTCCGCAATTGAAAAGACAAAGCCATGGATGAAGTATTTTCCCAATATCTCTATGCGAGATGGTTCCGAAATCTGAGATGTTACTCTTGTCATCGAACTTTCCATAATATTATCGGACCCTCTATTATTGAAATTCCACACGACCTAGTATTACTGCGGCTCCTTTTTTATTATTTCTTCTTTTTCTTGAAGCTATCCTTCTTCTTCATCTTCTGCTTATCGTCTTTCTTTATCGCCTTTCGACTTGTGACAATCTCCTTCTCTGTTTTAGATACATTCATAGTTTTAGCCGTAGAGACGATTTCACGACCACCTTCTTCAGTTAGAATACCTTCTCGAGTGATTCTTTGTGCTTTTTCAATTCTCTCCTTTCTAACGATTGTCGCTCCTAATCT
>JAEORN010000251.1 GCA_016840825.1 Candidatus Thorarchaeota archaeon
TCCCATCCCCCAGCCAGAGTTAGGTCGAGGTACTTCTGTTCTGATCCACCTGTACCCTTAGCTGTTAGCATAGAATACATCAGAAGATAGGAAAGCTGGCTTTCCATTTGTGTGTCTTCGCTTGTAACAAGATACTTGTCCATTACCTTAGGACTAATCATGAAAGTGAATGCTGATAGTCCCTCCATCTGTTTGTTGATATCAGTTGATAGCTCCATCATCGTGTCCATATCAACATCTTCCAGTGATTGTTTTGCTTCCATCTTCCATTTTTTCTTTGTAGATACAGATTCTCCCAGATCTATTGGTTCTTTTCTTCTTGCATTCTTCGCTATCTTATAGGCAACTGAGATTGATTCTTCCGCAAGATGTTTCTCTAATCTGTCAAATGAAGCAAATCCGATATTACCATCAACTAGAATACGAACACCAATGCCCATTGAGGGAGAAAATCCTCCCGAAACTGCTTGCCCGTTTCTGAATGCTAGACCTCTCGTAATGTCTTTCACATATCTAGCTTCTACATAACTTCCTCCGAGTTTGCTACCGAACTCAACGCAATACTCGGCTAAATCCTTCACATCTTTCAAGCTTAACACCAAGGACGCACGAAGTTGTACCTAGTGATAAACGCTGTGACTGACGAAACCCTACCACAGAGTTCAAAAAAGCAAACTAATTCTCAATCTATAGGTCAGGAATATGATTGAGGAAGTAAATCGAAGGAAATGGATGGCTATCTATGCCTTCTTGATAATGGATGTAGTACAGATTCTTCTTGTATCTATTCTATATGTGGGACATCCAATATTTGTGTTAGGATTTGATTTTCAAAATTCAAGTCCACTAACTTCGGTTTCATTATTTGTGGCTATCAGTATGATGCAGCTCATAATGCTCTATGCATCAGCCACATCGATGCTTCGACAGAAAGACTTGGTTAAACTATTTCCTGATTTTGATGAAGAGACTGAGTGGCGAAGCAGATATTCTCGAGATGACATCGTAAGATGGACGCAAGAACTTGCTAAACAAAGTAAGGTCAAGGTAGGTAGAATATTCTTGATGAACTCTCCACTTCCTAATGCATTTACATTCAGTCTTCCGTTATTAGGCTCAATTGTTGTTGTTCACAGCAATACGCTTGAGGTATTGAATGAAAATGAAGTCAAGGCAATCATTACTCATGAATTAGGACACATTGCTAACAGAGATTCAATTGTTCAGATATTCACGAGGATGCCTTCGTTCTTCATTGATTTAATCTATCTATACATCTACATTCTTCTCGGGGTTGGAGTCGCAAGTGCGTTATTTCTCGATGGCAACCTACAACTTGCAGGAACCCGTTTTGTGGTGTTAGCTGCGTTCTTCATAGTATCAAGAGTTCTCACCATTATTTCTCAATTATTCATGAAGAAAGCATCTCGCGATGCAGAATTAATGAGTGATTTCCATGCAGCATCCATTCTTGGTTATCCTGCAACAATTAATGCACTGATTCGATTGGGTCAACGTGTTGAAGCAATCACTGTCCTAATTGAAGAGATTCGCTGGTTGGAATCATTGAATCCTGAGCGTGCAGGTCCTATCACATATGCTGAACTCATTCGTATGATCACACATTACCCTCTTGATGGCATCGATGAGGTAAACGCTCGGCAAGTTGCACCGGGTGTGTTCTTATCAACTAGATTGAAACACATGCGTGAAGTCTATGGGCTCAAGATGACAGATGAACAGATTCAAGCTGCTGTGGATGCAGCAATTCCCGGTCTGCTAAAGAAACGCGATGAAACTAAACCCATTTCAGAGACTACCAAGGAAACTCAGATTGTCGATTGGAGGACAGTCGATTATGACGAGAATAGACGTCTCTCAGATGAGGAATTGGTAGACCTACTTAGGAAACTTCGTGAGAATCCAAATAAGATGTTATTTGATAGTGAAGCTGGGGCAAATCTCCTAATACTGGATCATCCAGATTTTCGGAGGCGCGTTTTGTTCATAGCTGAGGAATTTGGTTTGTAGCATTCAAATTCTTCTCATTGTTGATACGCTCATCTTCAGATTCGTTTGTTCCCCGCAATGAAGAGATCACAGCTGCGATGATGCACAGAATTGAGAACACCCAGATTGTCATTACAACTGCTTGACCATATCCTGTAGTAAATACTGGACCTGATACAATTCCACCTGGATTTGTTATCAGGAA
>JAEORN010000252.1 GCA_016840825.1 Candidatus Thorarchaeota archaeon
GAAAAGGGCTTAGATGTATTCACAGACAATCAGAAAGATTTGGCATTGCGTCGATTATGTTTCTTTTATCCAATCAATCATACTAATACAGGGGCTAAGAGATGACTTCAGCGAGGAATAAGGTCTTATTCTGTGCGTTCATTCTATTCCTTATCATAGCAGGGATTTTACTTCCTTTGGCTTTACGTCCACCATCTGAGCAACTAGATATAGAATTGGAAATAACTGGAGAGTATGAAACAGGTGGATTCACTTTCGACGTGGTGGTGCAACAGGACATAGCATATCTTTCAGTTGCAAAAGAACCTGGACCAAGTGAGCTATTGATTCTAGATGTGAGTGATCCGTCTAATCCTATCAAGATTGGATCATTTGATGATATCGGGTATCCCGATCAATTAGCAGTTGTCAATGAGATAGTCTTCATCACCGACCGTTTTGGACCGTTGTGCATCATAAATGCGACTGATCCCTCCAATCCTGAGAAGATTGGCGAATATGTTGGAAGTGGAGAAACATATGATATCGAGATTGTGGGTGAGATTGCATATGTTGCTGACTGGAATCAGGGTCTCAATGTCTTGAACATTAGCGATCCTGCAAATCCAGAACTGATTGGACATCATGCCATTATGGGGGCAGCAAATCAACTGGACATCTTTGGAGATTTGCTTTATCTAAGTGATCATCGCAGCTCAAGAACAGGTCTAGTAGTGTTAAATATCAGCGATCCAACGGACCCGTTCAGGATTAGCTCATATCTGCCAGACGATGAGCTCTGGAACGCACACGTTTTCGACGAGTACATCTACTGTGGAAATCACGAGGTGGAAGGAGGTCAGTTAATTATCCTCGACACGAGTGACCCAACAAATGTTTCTGAGGTTGGTCAATTCGATTTTGGAAGTATTGTGAATTCCGTTATTATTTCTGATAACATAGCATATGCTGCAGGGGGACAGCATGGACTGGACTTGATAGATGTAACTAATCCGTACAATCCTTCTCATATCACTACTCTAGTGGACGTAGAGGCAGGCAGGGATCTTGTACTGATTGGAAGTCGCATATATCTCGCAGCCGATGGTTGGTTCTACGTCATTCAACAATTGGAAGTGTAATCTTAAAGGTCGCTCCTGAGTCACTAGGCTCGAGTTCGATCATGCCATCACACGCTGTAATGATTTGCTTGGCGAGATAGAGCCCTAATCCTCTCTCCTTCTTGGGATCACTCCTATAGAAGATGGACTTGTGAAGCTCCTTTGGAATTCCAGGCCCATTATCTGTGAAACGTATCACTAATGCATTGTTCTCTTTGATGGCACGAATGATGACCTTTGGTTGTTTCCCTGCATGCTGCGCAGCGTTCCTCAATAGGTTCTCGAAGGCGATCGGCAAGAGACTTCCTCCGGGGCTCCTCAGAGATGCAACAGATGGAGAGATGTCAACGTGCACAGTGAGATTCATATTGATGACCTCAGCCTCTCTGGCGATATCATTCAACATATCGCCTATTTTAATGTGCGAAGGTGATCCTTCATTGTTGAAGGTTCGAACCAAATTAGCCATCCTGAAACCAGCAGCCTCTGTAGATGATAGCATCTTCTCTGCTGCATCAGGATTACCTTTCAATATCATGGAAGCACTTTCGACATAACCCAAGACTGCCTGCAAATCATTGCCTATATCATGACTCAATAGAGAGGTGTATAGCTCGATGACTCGTCTTTGCTGTTCTCGTTCCTCCTCAGCTTGTCGACGAGTTGTATTATCTGATACTACAACGATATGTCCAACCGTTCTTCCTGTAGAATCGCTATTTGCGACAATATCCACTGAGAGATACTTCCTAGGACTGGATTCACTCTCAAATGCTATGTCCAATTGAATTGGACCATAGGGTTCAATACCCATGTCCGAATTCAAAACCGTATCATCCATATTAAAGAGGTCAAACAAACGTGATCCCGTGAGATCTTTCTTTTGAGCCTCAAGGATTCTAGTGAGCCATTCGTTATGCAAGAGGATCTCGCCCTCCAAATCGATGA
>JAEORN010000253.1 GCA_016840825.1 Candidatus Thorarchaeota archaeon
GTTTCTGTGAAGTTCTAAACAATTCCATTCAAGAAGCAGAAATAGGCATTGAATTAATAGAAGCCTATGGGTGTCGCCTTGATGATAATGACGTAACTGAAACTAATGATAGGGGGTTCGCATTGTCATCCTGTAGAAACTGCAGTCTGATGTCCAATATTGCACGGTCAGTCGAAGGAATTGGTTTCCATATCCAATATTCAGAGAATCTTAGTATCTCTTTGAATATTGATTTTCTTTCAGGATTACATGGATTTGTGTTTGAAAACATAGAGAACAGTCAGGCTACTAATAACACATCAGTTCTCAATTCAGGTGATGGGTTTAATCTAGAAAGATGCACAAACTTAGCTTTCTATGCGAATATTGCAGTTCAGAACGAGTTGGATGGGATCTCTATGCAGATTAATTCTGGCTGCTCCTTCAGAAGCAACCTTCTCTGCAATAATGGAGGTTATGGGATTGAATCCCATTCTGGTCTTGCTTTGTCTGAGTTCGAAAGCAACTCAATTGGGTGGAATGGTGAGGAAAATGCATGGGAAAGTGTCAGTATGAACATTTGGCTTGGAAATAAATGGAGCAACTATAACGGTTCAGGACCGTATCATATTGCAGGGGTGGCTAACGCAAGTGATATGACCCCCTTTTTGCTTATTGACAGTTTATCTCCGAATATCTACGGTCCGCCCAATCTTGATGATGTACAAGATAATGAAAGTTTCATTATCAGATGGTATGCTTGGGATTGCCAACCTTTCTGGTATGAGATTTACTTGAATTCGAACATGATTGAAGAAGGAGAGTGGAGCCAATCTTCAATTAGCACAAGACTTGGACCTTTGGATGAAGGAGTCCACATCATCCAATTACTGCTCTATGATTTCAACGGAAACTCGGAAGAAGATTACGTCTATGTCTATGTTTCCTCTGTTTATGGAAACACGGAATCATTAGCTTTTCTAGGTATTGGAATCAGTATTCTCTTAATCGCTTTGACTCTAACCATGTATCGCAGTTTGCATCTTCCGCCAAAGATATCGTCACATATCAATCCCTCAGAGGAAGATAATTAGGATGCGATTATGAATCGCGCTAAGAATTGAATACCGTGGATGTTCTTTCACTCAACTGTGTGAAGCATTATCGTATCTTTTCCAACGTTCAAATCTCGTCCGGCCCACCACTTTCTACTCGGGACATTTTCAACGAGTATACGCATGACAATCACGTTGATACTAAAATCCAAATACGAAGAGGATTCAAGGTTCTTCATGAAGTTCTATCCAGATGATGCGTCAGTTCCTGAAGAACTAAGAACAGAAGAATTCATCCTACGACCTCTTCGCGTAAGTCATGTGGAGATGGACTATGCTGCAGTCATGGAAAGTAGGGTCACATTGCGAGTTATGAGTCAGAGTGGATGGCCTTCTGATGACTTCACCGTGGAGATGAACAGGAAGGATCTTGAGGAGCACCAAGAGGAGCACGATAATCGTATTGCATTTACATATACGGTGCTCGATCCAACCGAAAGGACATGCCTAGGATGTGTCTATATTGAGCACTTGAATGAAGGTCCGATGAAAGGCGGCAACGCAGCCTTGCTTCGTTTTTGGGTTCGGGAGTCATACTTGGGTGAGAGCTTGGACAAAAAGCTACTCATGTCCTTGATTGATTGGTTTAGAGATGAGTGGGCGTTCTCTCGTGTTGTGTTTACTATCGCAAATGCAGATGAAAGGCAGACTCAGCTAGTGAAGGATTTGAATCTTCAGCAGGTTCATACATACGGAAACAAATGGTCAGAGTTTCTTATATTGTAATAAATGAGGCTGCATGTTCCAATTTCTTGCTAGAATCTCCATTTAGAGAGCAAGTCACATCTACATGCTTCGGGTGAACTCGGAACTCAAATCACCTCCGGCCCACCACTCACTATTTGTGAGATGTCTGCTCTCTACCCTTGCGAAATATCTGATTTTGCTCGTACGTCTGGTGGGATGTTATGACGAGTACAGCAGCGGCACCTAGCAGGTAGACAAGATTTTCCCCTATAGGTAGTATGAGAAGTACAAGTGATATTTGAAGGAATACTAGGATATAGACCGGTGGAACTTTGGCTCTCTTTGCTGCGAGGGTCCCACGTTTATCCAATTGAATGAGAGTGTAAGCTGTAAGAATGGCACCAAGTAGTAGGAGAATACCTAGTAGTAGTCCTGTTTGGTAGTGCTGAAGATGGATGTATTCTGATTGATCATCATTAATGGGCAATTGGAAAATTGGA
>JAEORN010000254.1 GCA_016840825.1 Candidatus Thorarchaeota archaeon
CAAAGTAGCCTCAAAAAGAGCACTTAAAATCTTGTTCATAACGCTTGAAAAAATCACCAGAATCTGCTTACTGTGCTCCTCACTTGATTTATTATTTCCAAATTTGCCTCATCAAGGGTTTCGAAAGTTTCTCGAGCAACTTGGTCCTCTAATTGGGGTTTCACCTTTCCGAGGAGACCAGCGATGTATCCGACGATGGAAGGCCCAGTTGCCAATGGATTATATCCTCCTTCAAATACAGTAAATGCTCCTTTGATTCTCAAATCGTTGGAAATCTCGTGTATATACTTTCCAATCTCCCAAAAAGTGGAGCTGTCAATATTCATGTTTCCCACAGGATCCGCATAATGGGGATCAAAACCTGCAGAGATAGCGATTATCTCTGGATTATATTTTCGCACACTTGGAACAATCACGCTTTCAAATGCAGCTTTGTATATCTTATCCGATGCTCCATCTAGAAGGGGGATATTGATGTTGGTTCCAGTGGCATCTCCAAACCCAAGCTCTTCATAGTGCCCGAGTCCATAATTTTCATAATCATATTCGTGAATACTGATGTATTGCACTGACGGATCTGCATAGAAAATCTCTGCAGTGCCATTGCCATAATGGTCATCAAAGTCGATGATGGAAACTCTTTCTATTGATCTTTCCTGTCTTAATTTCGAAACAGCGACTGCTATGTTATTGAAGAAACACAATCCTCCTGGATTAGAACAAGTGGCGTGATGTCCTGGAGGTCGAAGTAAAGAGAATGTGTGCACACCGTCATTTTCCAAAGCGAATTCAGCTGCTTGAATTGCCCCTCCAGCAGAAATCAACGCATTTCTAAATAAATCTGGACTTGCTTGTGCAGACTCACCTAAATTACCTCCTCCTAAGCTCGACATCAATCTTACAGACTCATAGAGATAGGGAGAATGTATTCTTAGGATGTCTTCTTGAGAAGCTCGAGATGCCTTTAGTCTCTCCAAATCTTTTGTGACTTCATGCATCCGCAGATATCTATCTGCCATCTGTAATCGAAGAGGTGCTTCGAAAGCCTCTAGATTTGGTTTCGGATAAGGCGCAATATGGTGATGTGATTTTGGGTGAGTAATCAGAACAGCTTTCTTTGTTATCATGTGCTTTTCACCTATAGGCTAGCAAGAGCATCGATTAAACTCTTGCCTCGATTGGGAAGTTTTCAAGTGGTATGATAATTTGCCATAGCACATTTGAAACACGATGTCCTATGTCAGTTTTATCAGCGTATTTAACCAGGTCTCCTGGCAAGCTTGTCGAAATAAGATGGTCTAGCAATTTATCAGCATCGACCCATCTTCTTCTTCTTTCAACCCAGAGATAACCATCAGATTCATAGGAATCAGAATGTGTTTTTTTGAATTCAACTGCTCCTGGTATATCTGCAGGTGGGCCTCGTCTTGTAAATGTCCTTGGGATTTTTGGATTCTCAACGATAAACCCAAGAGCGAACCTAGCATCTTGAAAGAGAATCTCATACGCCACCTTTCCAAATCTCTTTTCTCCAGTTCCCTCATGGGAGAGTTCCTTGGCAGCTTTTCTAGCGAAGCTATGCAACTTGTCACGGATAATTGTATAATGAATTGACTTCTTGGCTTGAAATTCATTAATGATTAGATGTTTTTCGATCCACTCAGGAGGACGAGTAGTTGGGATGGGCTTTTCTATGACTAGATCCAGTATTCTGTTATCTGAACTACCTAGAGTAAGAAGGTGTTCTGTTTGATTCTTTAACCAAGTATACGATCTCTTTGAAAAGCTGGAAGCAATGTTTCGATTATGATCTGTTGGGTCGATTATGAAGACAAAATCGTCCTTAAACGCAGGAATCCTTCTAAGGTCCTCAACTTCACGATTCAAGGGGTCGACTGGATGTTTCTCCAGTTCTATCAATGACTTTAATGCTCCTAACAGGCTTCCCTTTTCAATTACTAGTAATTCGAGCGAAACCCCAGTGAAACCCATATGCCCTACTGCACAGGTGTCTGCGTAGACATGACAGGCATGAACAAAGGACTTCAAAATCCTAACATCCTCTCGTAATCTAGAATTCAGTCGTTTCGCAACATAATCAGTATGATGAATTGTTCTATCAACAGCAGTGATAGGTCCTTCCCGTGCTATACTTTCAGGCGGCAAATCAAAACATAGGAGTATATCAACCTCATTTCCGAGATAGGTTGCAGATAGATACGGATGTTGTGAGTATGTTTTCTGTAAATTTGAGGCATCAATCTCACCTAATGCAGGAGTGAACCAATTATCTATCAGCAGCTCAAAGATCCTATCCAATTCAATATCGCGATTTTTTACTGGTAGCATGAGGATGTTCTCATAGTCTGAAGGGTTCAAAGCTACAAACAGATCGATGTCGCTTGCTCCTCTCAATTGAGTTTGTTTCTTGCCTGTTGAACCTTGAGGTTGAATAAATGAATAAGAGATTCCTTCCTCTTTAGCATGTGACTCCAACACACTCGTTAGATTCTTGATAGTTGCTTGTTGTCTTTCAAGCTCATCTTGAGTAGGTCTTAGCTTGGCTAATATCTCCTCTCTCAATGCTGTTGTCAACAAGTCTGTCAAGTTAAATCACAATCATTGTGATTGATATCTACGCTAAGAATCTTAGCTTAGTTAAGCCATCACGTATGTTTATAGTGGAGAGTCGATTTACTTTGGTATTTGCAGGAGATGTAAGACGAATTGACAAAGATGATCCCGATAGTAATTACAATATTACGAATTGGAGAGAAATTCTTACTCCTGAAGCGACGTAATCCTCCATATGAGAATCTATGGGGCTTGGTAGGCGGAAAGGTAAACATAGGGGAGCATATACCCTATGCTGCTGTAAGAGAAGTCATGGAAGAAACTGGTTCGGAATCACCTCATGATTATACTCTAAAGGGAATCGTATCAGAAAGATTGGTGTCTGTGGATGGTTTATTGAAAGCGCATTTCATCATCTTTGTAGGAGATGCAAAGATTCAATCTTTCAATCCCGATCATCGGGAAGGAGAGCTGGCATTATTTTATGACCATCAAATAGCTGATATGAAAGACCAGATTGTACCATCAGATTTTGAAATGTTTACTAGACTTCGGAATAAAACTTCGGGCAATATCGAATACCATGAAGCTGAGCTTGTTCAGCAGAATGGAAGGTATTACCTCAGCTACTATCAAGAGGGTAAAAATTGAAGATTGGTGATATCACAGTCAAACCACTTGCTGCTGAGAGTATGGGCGTAAGGTCATTATGCACCAGCATAATAACCCCTGATGTTTCCCTGCTTTTAGACCCATCCGCTGCTTTGGCTTTTCGCCCACCATACGAACCACATCCACTTGAATATTCAGCTCTTGAACAGGCACTGAATACGATTGAAGGAGTTGCGCAGGAGAGTGATATACTAACCATCTCACACTATCACTTTGATCACGTAAGGCCCGGAGCAACAAATCAGAGGTATAATCTAAGCACACGAGAAGGTCGGTTGAGGTTATACGGAGGGAAGAGAATTCTATTGAAGGATGGAAGAACCAACATCAATCCATCTCAGAGAAGACGTGCATATTACTTCGAAAGAGACTTGAAAGAAACAGCGAGTATTGAGGTTGCTGATAGTAGGACTTTCGAAATAGATGGTACCAGAATAACATTCTCAGAACCGCTACCTCACGGTTCCGATGGAACTCCTTTTGGATTTGTTCTAGCTACATTAATCGAGCACGACTCAAATAGGATTCTATTCTGTCCTGATGTCCAAGGACCACTCAGTCAATCTACACTGGACTATATACTTTCTACAGGAGCTAAATTGATAATTCTAGGTGGACCTCCTATATACTTGACGAAGTTCTCAGAGAAAGAAAGTAAAATGGCACGGTTCGCTCTTAATGAAATTGTGAAAACTACAGAAATTCTTGTAGTTGATCATCATCTTCTTCGCAGTTTAGAATGGAGAAATTGGCTTAATCCAGTAGTTGAAACTGCGAAGAATTCCAATCATTCCCTCTACACAATGGCTGAGCTGGCTGGAGAGAAACCCACCCTTCTCGAAGCTACAAGAGATCAATTATATCATGACTTTCCTCCATCTGATGAATTCATGAATTGGATAAACGCCTCAGATGAGTACAAATTCAAGCACCGCCCACCATTCTCGAGTTAGGTGAATATTGGGAGGACATCATAGGTTTCTTTTTCCGTATATGTTTCTAGAAGAAGTATGAAATGGAACCCCCCACGATGAACGCAGAACTGGATACTACTACCATAAGTTATCTCTTAGGTGAACTTGGGATTGAAACACTTGCGCTTATTGCACAAGGATGTACCACTGATGATGAGATAGTCCGATTGAGTACTGTCACGTATTCTTGCCTTGAAGTAAAAATACCCTTGTTGGAAACACTAGGTTTGATAAAGAAGAAAGATGGGCTCTATTTCATAACAAATTATGGTAATGATAAACTGATGGAATTAACGGGCTGGAAGAAATGAAGGAACTCACAGAAGGATCGATCTCGCAAGTTGAAGATGGTAGGATACTGATAGAACCCCATTTGGAATCGACAGGGATTACAAATGGCTCTGAGGTTCTTATAATCAGATCTCGTAGCGGTTTCTTGCGTGTCATTCCTCTTGAAATCGGTTATACTGCTCAAGTTCGGGTTTCGTTAGATTTGAACGCTTTCACACAGGCATCACGGGCAGTATATGAGAAGATACGGAATTCACAAGTACGGCTTCTTCATTCAACCGGTTTTTGTCCCCTAGAAGATTCATGTATTTGGGAAGGTTACTTCCATATATCTGAAAAGAATAACATTGAAGAGTTTGTGAGTTGGCTTCGTGAGATGGACGTAGTCTATGAAGTGGAACTCATCTATCTTACTACTCAGAAGTAGTTTTGTTGGTGGAGGTGGAATGAGTCATGAAAGATGAACACAATCTCAACTCCACTAGAGCTGTTATTCAAAGATTCAAGAATGCTGCCAGAGAAGCAGAAGAGAGTCTTTTGAATGAGCAATATCAACAAGCAATGGCTCAATTCTATGATGCAAGTGTTGCAGCAGATGAAATGACTGAACGTTTCCTGCTACTACTCATGAAAACCGCTCCGAGTGATGCACATAAAACACTGATCATCGAATTCCTAAGTTGGCGTCTTCGTTATTTTGCGACTCAATATGACTACCATCTTTCTGTGGCACAGACATTGACTGGATTGCCAAGGGAGGAATGGATTGCTAGACTTGAAACCATTCTTGTGTTATCGCAAAGTCTAGTTACCAAGCTGCTCCCTATCCTGAAAGAATCCGAGGACACTAATATCGTCTTCCGAATAAGGGATCTCTTGATTGATTGGGTAAAAGGTATTCGAGAGCTGATTAACAAACTCCAAGTTTGGGGTATATCAAGTACTCAAGCCGCACAAGTCCTAGAATGGGCTCTGGACAATAATCTCGAATCAAAAGAAGTATAATAGGCTTCTACTGCTTTGAGCTACCTTCAACACAAGCAGTTGCAGCCTCAGTGTCCGCAAGTTGATAATGGCTATCAATGTAACATATGACATAGTGATCTTTATGTTTAATGATAATGGGTGCTGGAAATCGCTTCACTTCCTTTAGAGACTCTGCTGGAACCTGCCATGAAATCGTTTCCTTACAGACAGGACATTGCAGCCATTTCAGCCCTTCGTTCATCAGTGACACCATACCATTGCGGTTAAGGCAAGTAGTCAGTGAAAGCAATCGTACTAAAAATGCTTTCGTCTGATTGACCTAACTAACGAGTCAAATCATCTCTGAGCTACTGACAATAGGAACTATTTCCCAATTTTAATGTTGCATGCGTGGACCCTATTAAGATAACTGCTCATGAAAGGTGACTAATCCTCTAATTCCATGTCCCATGCTCCGGGATCTTTGATATCTCTACTAAGAATTGGTCGTTTTCTTCTCTTTAAATCATCCATATCAAGCCTATCACTATCGACTATTAGCTCCTCAGAGTCCTGATCAAGGTATGCTGGGATATGGCCTTGTTCAATACCTCGCTCGACTAGTTTTCTCGCCTTACTAAGCTCCAACCCAGTACTTTCCGCTAGATTCCGAACTGATACTGCAACTTCTGATTCCAATGACGAGCGAACAAAACCTGCAAAGGCGAGAAAGAACAACTCCTTCACATCCCTGAATCGTTCCTTATCAAGGACGCGAGTCAATGCGGCCTCAATATACATCTCAGCATCACCGAAATGGTATTCGTTAAGCATGAGGCAGAGATTGATTAGTTCCTTGACCTTTCCTTTTGTTGTTTCAGCTGCAGCATGTATAAGTTGACGTGCGAGCTCCAAATCTCCGCCTACGATTGCACAAAAAGCACCATCTACAAATCGTGTTGGATCCTTCTCTTCTTCTGCAGCATAGATATATGCTTCAGCTGCAATTTGATAGTCTATTTCGAACTTCTCATGTTCGCTTTGTCTAATCCAACAATGACCTGCAGCTTTCATCGAGTCGGCAGCTTCGGAGTAGCGATGGGCAAGCATAGCATGTTCGTATGCCCTTTCATAGGCATTAGCTGCTTTTGTAAAGAATTCCCATCTTGACCAACATTGTGCAGCAGTTAGAAATAGATCTGCAGATGTGTCATTATTGCCTTGCTTAGCTTCCTGCTCAGCTTTTTGCAATATCCGATCGCATTCTGCCTTCTCCATTTCGTGGTGCTCTCCAGCTGCCAAATCCTAGGATGATTACCATCTAAACCTTTGGCTAAAAACAAAATGAGGGCCGCCAATTGGCGGCACTTTATTTGACAGATGTAACAGCGCCGTCCCTCATCCGGACTACTCGCTTTGCATACTTTGTCAATTCTTCGTTATGTGTAACCAATACAACCGTCATCTTTCTCTCACGATTCAGACGAGCAATAAGTTTCATTATTGTTTCACCTGTGTTCGTATCCAGATTTCCTGTAGGCTCATCGCAGAACAGAATTGGTGGATTGTTTACTAACGCTCTTGCTATAGCAACACGTTGTTGCTCACCACCACTCAGCTGCAATGGTCTATGATCACGACGTTCTAGCATATCGACTTCACGAAGAACATCCAATGCCATAGACTCTTGCTTCTCTTTGTTATACTCTTCTATGGGCCATAGAACTGCTTCAATATTCTCGTAAGCAGTGAGGTCTTCGATGAGAAGGAAAGATTGGAACACAAAACCAATTTTCTGGGCTCGTACCTTGGGGAGGTCTCTTTCACTAATCAGTGTGACATCAACACCATCCAAAAGAATTCGTCCATCTGAAGGTTGTTCAAGTCCTGCCATCACATGAAGCAAGGTGGACTTCCCACATCCTGAGGGACCAACGACTGCGATGAATTCTCCCGCTTCGATATCCAGATTTATGTTCTTCAGCGCGGCAACAGTGTTCTTACCTCTTCCGTATTCCTTGTCAACACGTTCAACTCTAATGATCGGATTAGTCATGATTTTATTCCTCCCTTAGAGCCTTCATAGGCGGAATGCTCATCGCTCTCAATTGTGCTAACACCAACCCAGGTATCTGAAGTATAATGATATAGAACAGAGTAGTAGCCATAGGACCCGCCTCAATTGCGACTATATCATAGATCTCTCCAAATAATGCTGTACCTACAGTCCCAAAATATGCCATCAATCCTAATATCTCAACGCTCACTTGGAATACGAGTAGGAATGCTGTAAATGAAACCAGTATAACTTCTCCTATGAGGAGCAACATTATCTCCGAATTACTCCAAGAAACACACTTTAGAATGGCAATATCGCGGCGCCTGAACTGTGCAATAAGAATCGCATATACTGTTGCTACAACAAAGGCCATGACCAGAGAGGGAACTCCCATAAGGTCGACTCCTTTAGCAACGAATATGTATAGTATTGCATAGATCACTATGAACGATAAAACTCGTTTACGGGCGCGAAACGCAAATTTGAAACTTTTAAACAGAATTCTAAGATTCAATCCCGAATGTCCTCCATATTAGCGTGACATTTGTTTTCCTAGAACGATGCCTAATCATTCTTTCGGGTACCTTAAAACTCTGTTCTATTCGTCCAGCTCCATTTTGTTATCTATTCTTCCTGGGAGTCCTTCACGAGGCCATAGCTCTTTCATCAATAGATCCCGAATTGCTACCCTTATCGCTTCACTTCTCGATGGGTACATACCTAGTTCAACGAGCCTATCTAATCCTTTCACATAGATTTCGCTCATTTTGACGGTGATTAGTTCCATTGATATCCTCCCGGTGTATCTAGACTTCAATGGATTTGATATAATCCCTTCGTACATATGAGTTCAGGGTACTGGAGTCGCGCGTAATGGGCAAGGTATCCACTCCGAAAAAGGCTAAATATGGTCAACAACCCCGTTCACAGAGTACTTGAGAGTTAAATCGGACTATTGAATCAATTATCTGCTAAACGAGGACACCTACTAATGAGCGAATCATTTGACTACATGAGAAAGATATGCATGATCGGAGCAGGTGGAAGTGGAAAGACAGCTATTGTCAATCGCTTTCTCACTCAGAAGTTCTCGGAGCAGTATATCGTAACAATTGGATCCCAATTCGCTGTAAAAACAGTCGCAGTAAAGTCACACAGCGGCACAGATGTTCGAGTCAAGCTGTTAGTCTGGGACCTTGCTGGCCAAGAACGTTTTGATTTCATTCGAACAAGCTACTATAAGGGTTCCAAAGGCGCACTTCTTGTGTTCGATGTCACTCGAAAAAACACATGGAAGGAATTGCCAAAATGGATTGAAGAAACTGAATCTGCTTTGAACACCCGGGTTCCCATAGTCTTGCTTGCGAACAAGGTTGACCTTGAAGATGAGCGCATCATTACCAGAGAGATGGGGCTGCAATTTACCGAAGAAAACAACCTAAATGGCTATCTCGAAACGAGCGCACTTACTGGAGAGAATATTGATGAGGCATTCAAGATCCTTGCGCAAGCTACCATTATATGAACCCTCATAAAATATCATCAACCAAAACACACTATAGTACATTTTTTTTCGGAGAGTCCATCAGATAATGAATTCTAGAAGTGATCATTAATGACTGAAAAACTCAATCTGAAATTTCTGGAAGACCTCTGTAATTCATTTGGTCCAAGTGGCCATGAAACAGAGGCTCAAAAACTAACTCATGATTATGGCAGGAAATTCGCTGACGAAGTTCTCTTTGATCGGCTTGGAAGTGTCGTCTTTAAGAAAGGGAATGCTGGACCAAAGATAATGATCGCTGGTCATGTTGATGAAATTGGATTCGTCATTTCAGAGATATCAAAGGAAGGCTATCTGAAGTTTCATCAGCTGGGTGGCTGGTGGGATCAGACACTGCTAACTCAAGAGGTAGTGGTAAGACCATTCAAGGGTGGTGAGAAGATCATTGGTGTCATTGGAGCACCGCCTCCGCATGTCCTCACTCCTGAACAACGAACAAAAGTAGTGACTAAGGATGACATGTATATTGATATTGGATGCTCTTCCAAGAAGGAAGTTGAGGCGCTAGGTATCAGAGTCGGAGACCCTGCTGTACCATTGTCTTACTTTAGGACCATGAAGAGGTCAAAGAAAGAGAAAGATGAAGATGCCAAAGATGCTGAGGAGAAGACGGTGGAGGTCAATCTTGCTGTGGCCAAAGCTTTCGATGACCGAATTGGTGTCTTTATTGTTGTTGAGGCACTTCGAAGGCTATCTGAAGAAAACATCTCTCATCCGAACACTGTATATAGTGTTTCTACAGTTCAAGAGGAAGTTGGGCTTAGAGGTGCAAAGACCTCTGCACAGATGATTCAGCCTGACATCGGTTTTGCTCTTGATGTTGATATATCCGGAGACTCTCCTGGTTCAAAGGGACTCGTCCAGAAAATGGGTGCTGGTGTTGCTATTTCTGCAGGTGATGGCTCAATGATACCTAATCCAAAACTCAGAAAATTCGCTCTTGAAGTAGCTGAGGAAACAAAAATCAAGCATCAGGCTGCTTTCTTACCTTCAGGAGGGACTGATGCTGGTCAGATTCATCTTGCCGGAATGGGCGCTCCATCCTTGTTTCTAGGAATACCCACACGGTATATCCACTCGCACCATGGTATGCTGGACTTGGGTGATGTAGAGAGTGCAATCCAACTCTTGATAGAACTGATCAAGCGATTAGATCAAGAAACTGTAGACAGTTTCACCAAACTCTAAGAGAATGAATTTCTTTTGAGAGATACACAAAGAGGGTGCCAATTTTATGGCCCCACTTTGGTGTATTTACTCGTCTATTATGATTATCTTTCACGCTTGCCTTCGATGAATTCGTCGACTCGTTTTCTAGCCTCAAAATCGTCAATCTGGTAGCGTGGATGCTTAAAGCTGTATGAACTAATACTTGAGAGTTCACCTCCAATACCTCGATCAAGTGCAATCTTGACAGCTCTGGCAACATCAATTATGACTCCCCCACTGTTTGGTGAATCTTGAACCGAGAGTTTGAGATCAAGATCTATTGGGAGGTCTCCAAATGCTTTAGACCTCATAGTGATATAGCAGACTTTGTTGTCTTCCAAAAATGGAACATAATCACTGGGACCGATCTTCGTTGGAAGCTCATATGAAACGCAGCTAGTAACTGCTTCTGTCTTGCTGATTCTTTTTGAGGCAAGTCGATTTTCTACTTGCATGTTCTCGAAGTCAGTGTTTCCACCGATATTCAATTGATAGGTATTCTGAAGAATCAAGCCCCGTTTATCAAAAAGTTGTGCTAGAACTCGATGCAAAATCGTCGCACCCAATTGACTTTTGATATCATCTCCAGCTGCTGGAATGCCCTTCTTCTCGAAAGCCTGTGCATGAGGGCTATTAGGGTCAGAAACGATGAACTCTGGAAATGCGTTAATGAAACCAACTTCTGCCTCAAGTGCTGCATCTGCGTATATGCGTGATGCTTCAGCACTTCCAACTGGAAGATAAGAGATCAGCATATCTGCTTTTGATTTTCTTAACTCCTCTGCGATATCGACAGGTTCAATCTCATTCTCATCGTATGTGAAGAATGATTCACGCATATGAGGAGCCACACCATCGGAAATCGGTCCTGGAAGTACTTTGACACCAATCTTTGGAACATCTGGCGCGAATTTCGCACAACAATTCGGTTCTTTCCATATTGCATCAGCGATATCCAGACCAATCTTCTTCTTGTTCACCTCAAATGCAGCTACATACTTGAGGTCTCTAGGATAATAACCTCCAAAATCAACATGCATGAGGCCTGGTACTTCATCCTCTGCTTTCGCATTTCGATAATAATGAGTGCCTTGAATCAATGCAGATGCGCAATTACCTAGGCCTGCAATTGCAATGCGTACGTCTCCCATGTATAATCACCTGTTCAACTATTATATGGTCAGAGAATACTTTGAGCTTTTAAAAATATCGTGGTAGTGCTCTATCCTGATTCCTGGTCCTCATCGGTAGATTTTTCGGGAATGTACTCTGAAAAAAGTAACTTCTTTGCAGCTGAAACGGTCTTGGGACCAATACCGGGAACATTCCCCCACTCATCTACATTCCTTATTGCCTCATTTGGTGTACCATACTTCTCAAGTAGACTCCTTGCTCTTACAACGTTGACTTGAGGGAATCCAGCTATGAAGAACTCCTGCTCGTCACTCTGACTATCTAATCCTTTTCTGGTTCTGATAACCGGAAGTCTTTGACCTGTTTTGTCTTTGATTGATTTCCCGCCCGAAAGAACCCCATATATCAAACCTGCTGAGTGTAATGCATTGTAGCCTTCGAGAACCTCAATTCCTCTATCCTTGATACTTTGGACTAAGGCGTCTAATGAGCTTGGGTGAATGAAACTCACGCGTTCCATAGTAACAAAATAGGGTCTGTTCTTTGTCTTTTTAGTAGAGAAAGGAATGTAGATACACCCTTTCATTGGATCTCGTCTAATCGCCAGAATATTCTCGATTAGAACATAAGGTCTTTCATATTCCTCAAGTGCTTCCAATTGCTTTGTTAGACGTGGTACACCTGATGCACTTCCCTTCAATGTGTTCACGAAGTCATTGACGGTCTTTCTCTCAATAGCTATTCCCTCAGGTCCTAATATATCACCAATTGGGATTTTCTGAATCGTATATTGTACACCTTCTTTGTCGAGCATGCTCATCAGATGCTTCACAGCATTGATTCTTTTTCCACCAGTTTCATGTATATCAATTACAATCTGCGGAACATTGCCAAACAAGTCGCTTTGCATCATTAATCCTCAAATAATGTCATCACAGCAGCCATCGATACTTCTCTTGCTAGATTCGCATCATCTGCAGACCCTATAACTACTACGTCATTATCCTCCACTCGTAGGCTCTCGGCAATTAGCAGGGCTTCGCTTTCATAATCTAGTAGAATATTGAATTCATCTGGAGGCATTAGCAGCAATCCATTTCTTTGTATTAGTGTAGTTGCTCCTGCTCTTCCTGCCCCTCCCTGAATGATTGCTTCATCCCGTTGTCGTATTCCATCTGACACCCTATTTGCTCTCCTTCTTACGAGGTGTGCAAAAGAGAATTCATGCACGACTAGGTTTCCTAACTCCAATGATAGTCCGATAGGAACATCTGATGTGATTCTATTGAATAGGGATAGCCCCTTTTCAGTTAACCTTTGACCTTGTTTTCCTTCAGCCATGATATAATTCGATTCTCTGAGTCGTTTCAAAAGGGTTCTTGCACTTCCTTCTCCCATAGACATCCTTTCACAGAGCTCATATCTCCCCAAGGGTTGTTCTCGGCCAATCATCATAATTGCTACTGCTACATGGTGTGCTCCGAATGTCGGAGCGACCCTACCATCTGCTGGTTGTGCTATCTCATGAATCTCTCTTTGCCAAGACAAACTATCACAAGCTCCTTCTATTGATATTCTGCTCTCACTTTTATCCTTCTCCCTCTAATAGCAATTCACCATCAGCCGGGTATCCCAGTATCGACGAAAATGTTTCTCTTATGGTTTGCTGCAATCTCGGGGCTACCGTAGCAAATAGGAACGCATTTGATAGAATGTGAATTGCCATGAAAGGAATCAAACCTATCATTCCTAAGATAAACGGTACTGAGAATGTTACCGAGTACCCAATTGTTGTTACCACGTCAAAGAATAGAGTCACAGCAACACCAATAATTGCCAACTCTGAATTCTTGAAGAGACTTGTAGCTTTCTTGTTACCTTGATCACCAGCTACAGATCCAGCTGCTACTACATATAACCAGCCAATTACCTGTGAGAGCCAGATTTGAGGTATGAATCCCCCCCAAGGATTGATGCTTCCATAGATGATTGACATGATTAGTGTTGCCCACACTGCCATCGTATAACCAAAGACATATGCTGTAACAAAAAGAACAGTAGTGCCAAGTTCCACACTTGGAATAAAGACGACTACATAGTTGCCTACTAACGTTAGGGCGGTCATGATGGCAGTGATAGAAATCCATCGAGTTCGATCCAGTCCAATGTAATTTCGATTCACCGCCATATGTTTCACCCTATTTCCTCATCTTTGACTGAAAGACTAAAACTACTGCAATGATGACGAAACCTACTCCTACCAATATCATGGGTCCAATGGCAAGAGGTGTGACTACATCTACCAGTTCTAAAGATAGCAGGTATGGCGTACTAAAAGTAACAGAAGTTTCAGCTTTAACAAGAACTCCATTTGTTATATCATACGCGAGGTATGTGGATTGTGGTTCAAGAATTCCTACATCGTCTTGTTGGTATGTGAAGGTGATACAATCATATGTCATACCCACGATGGTCACTTCTTCGAATGCTGACACGATTGTGCCATTCATATAATTTCCAGCTACCCTTTCTGCTGCGCTATAAGCTGTCTGATTGAGATTTGAGATATTTTCTTCTCCGATCTCAATAATTAGGCCTGGCAGAAAAGAGTAAGAAAAGCTCCATATACTCAGAGTCAAGTCGAGAGCTATATCTGTATCATTGCCAACAATAGTAACATTTCCCAGACTTAACTCGCCCAGTATATCATCTCCTACTTCCAATATTGTGAAAGTCATATAGGTTTCAGACTCAGCAAGAGCTTTTCCTGCTCCCAGCCAGTACAAATCAACTGGGTCATCTGAAATGTCATTTATTCTCCAACTAATACTAGTATTGCCGAAAGGTGTAGGATTGATGATATCACTGTAGTTACCAGCTGCTGAAACTGAGGGTATCATCAGAAACAATACTGCAATGATAATCAGAAATCTCAAATTAGCTTTCATGAATCAATCTCCTTTTCTTTATGATTTGTAGGATTCCTAGAAATAGAGGTCCAAGGGTAATAGTGACACTAGTGCCTACTACAAGTCCAATATCGAATTGATTTATTGTTGTATTTGTAGCAGTATCTGTTGCACTCGATGTCGTCCTCCTCCATTCGATTAAATCGTTACTACTAACAGGCATCTTATTCGCTGCAAAAGGAGCACGATCCCCATTGACCCAATATTGCCAATAAAGTCCTGATCCTCCATCATTATGAACACCTTCTATTTCAACCACATATGCGAGATCACCATACCATTCTACAACCATATCCACCTTGGATTCTGTGGCTTCTAGAACATTTGTGCCGTTCGCATCAGAGAAGTTTACAATCGTACCATTTCCAAATTCAATGCTTAGATTTACTAAAGCTGATGTATGGAAGAAATCTGTTTCACTGGTGATAGTAGTAGATTGATTATTGGAAGATACAATCGAGAAAATCAACACAATCACGATTATTGAAAACTTCCAATTCACCTAAATCGCCTCTTTCTAGGATATGTTATCCTATTGTAGGATATGTTAGCCTACGGGACAGAAACATGATATAACTCTTCCTGATTTTCTTATGTCATGCTATCTGTGAATCGACCGGATACAAGAACTCTGCAAGGGGACCTTAGACCCAAAACGGGTATATGACGAAATGCGATCTTCTTATCGCTTTCGCAGTCTTTTCAAACATGGGATGTATCCGGTCGATTATTCACTCAAGAATCGAAATGATTCTATCTCCTAATTCCCGCGTCTAAAGTTCCCCTGAAGCACTTCTTACCAAAGAAATATAGTATAAGAGGTTTTTCCGAGTCTCTCTCTTCCAATTGAAGTAGGTACCATACTCACCGAAGCATCTAAAACCAACCCCCTTGAGATTCGTCTATGCTATTCTAAGGAGAGCTAGCTATTTGAGTCGAGAAAGGCAAGGATTGTATCAAGGTTATCTCTTTGTGCTGGAAGGAATTGATGGAGCCGGGAAGACAACTGTATGTGATATCGTCCAAGCACGTTTGACTGAACAATCATTTGATGTCATTAGACTTAGAGAGCCAACAAACCTAAGTCCGTGGGGGAAGGAAATTCGAGAACGATCCCCTCGCGGTGAGCTGACTCCCGATGAAGAGTTGGAGCTATTTATCAAAGATCGGGATTGGCATATCCAAAATAGGATTCTGCCTTCATTAGAAGCAGGAAAGATTGTACTCATGGATCGTTACTTCTTTGCTACAGGAGCCTATCAATGTACTAGCACTGGTCTTCCATGGCAAGAGATACTCCGAAAGAATCGAGAGGAGATTAATGCTCCTGAACCGGATATTGTGTTCATATTGGACATCTCTGCTGATGAAGGGCTATCACGAGTCTTTGGTAGTAGAGGGGAGAAGAATGAACAATTCGAACAATATGAACGTCTTGTATTGGTTCGTTCAGCATATCTAGAGATGGCAGAGAACGACTCTGGAAATTATGTTGTAGTAGATGCTTCCATGGAGTTAGATGAAGTAGTGAATTCTGTATACAATACAATACACACATATATACTTGAAATGTAAGATACCGAAAAGGAACCGTGGTAACGATTTTCGGTAGTAAAATACTGAAAAGCGAATTGGCTAGTGACAAGCTTTTTTAGGAGCACTAATAGAAACCTATCACTAAATAGCTCCTCACAGCCACTTGATGGGACCGGAGAAATGAAAAAATGCCTGTCGCGATGTTACTAATCGACTGGGATTCAAAGATTGGTGCCGTTCTTAAAGCAAAGGTACCAATGGATTTTGCTGATTATTACCGTGAGGACCTGAATACGGAAATTATGAGAATATTCACCTCTCACGCAATGGGTGATGCAACGGCTGGATTTTCTTCATTGAGTGTTCGAATAGGTGGCGAGGAATATAATGTCGCATCATATTACACAGGCATTGTTCGTGAAGAAGAGCAATATTGCATCTCACTCTTGCTTACACCTTCTGAAGATGCAAAAGCCTACGAAGCTGCAATAACTTCTGTTGTATCTCCGATCACAAACGCAGTCGTTTCTATGACGGATGCAGAGCTTCAAACTGAACTTGATAATACTTACCGAAGAATCATTCGATTAGCCGGAATGACCGATGAATCTCGCTTAGCTCGTCTATTTTCTGATGAGGTTTCAAGAGCTGTTTTTCCAAAACTATGGAAAGGTGGTATCACAAAAGAAGACTTGGAAGAATGGCTGAAGATGGTTACAGGACTTCCCAGTGTCAGCGTAGATTCCATTCTCGCACCTTTCGAAGAGCTTGGTTTGGTGAAGACCGAGTGGGTTGACGAAATTGGCAGAACCTGTGTTTTCATGATAAAAGATCTGGAGATTTTTAGAGCACCTCCTTTGGTTTCAATGGAAGCCGCATCATCTGTGCTTGATCCAGAGCTATCCGCAGAATACAAGACAGAAGTGCTTGAGTTTCTAACGGAATGGCAGAAAACCCCTGAAGATACAGTTGCTGTTGCACAGATTCTTGCAGATCCTGATGCATATGACACACTTAGCGTACTCCGTCGTCAGCCGACAAATATCTCCGAGCTTGAGGCAACCCTCGGTATACCTCCGAAGGAGCTTAAGCAAGCAATTCAACTATTAAAGAAATTTAGAATTGTCTCAGAGAAACGAAGAAAGGGAGCATCTGGTGAATATGATAAATGGTTATTCTTGCTCAACGACATACGAGTGCGTCTATTCTTCCCGGAGTACTTCCTTAGCACTCTTGTAACCGAGCTAGAAAAGACTCCCGATGATACTAGGTTAATGGAAATGGTTCATCAGCATCTTCGATTATTAAGAGATAATTTTCCGCGATAGATGTTACAAAAACCTATCATACCTTCCAGTTAATAATGAGGCCTTTCTATATTTAGTAAACTAGGAAGGTTCATATGTAGAAAAAACGCATGCTTGTCGCCGACTGTGTTGAGTACATGGATCCCCCGTCATAGGAACTCGCATTCGCAACACACACGGTTTACGGTCCCTAAAGAGTTTCTACGCATTGGTCCCCGGGAAGTAATTCCCAACTTGCGCATAATTGATTTCTTCCATGAACTCAAGACAATGGCAATCCACGGATGCGGGGCCACTTTGGTGGTTCCGTTTCCTAACATTTTCTAGTATCGGAGTTTCAGATGGATATGTCGATAATACACAAGATTATCTCATAAGTAGTTCATGCACTTCTATAGAGTGACTGGGGACAATTAGCGATCCTTTGTATGTTATTGGTGACCAACTGTGATTCATAATACATATCTTGTTCGCATCTCAACTCATGAGGTATTGGCACATACACAATACTGGCCTGTTGATGTCGAAAAGAAGAACATTGATGAATTCATTTCTACTCGTGAAGAATTACGGACAGAAGACACATCACTAGCTAACTTTCCGCTCATTATTGGCGATGACAAATTTCATGGTAGAGACCTTGTTTCTGATATCATTGTCGTCTTTGTTACTGACAAGGGCGAAGATGAATCATCAATTGCCGATCGTTTGGAATCAGCCATTAAGTCACTCAAGAAAGGGTTGGTAAAAACTGAGCTTGCGGATCTTAGAAAGCAATATGAACACATCATTGAACCGTCTGTCATCACACGATTGAAAATCGCTTTAGTTGGTGAGGGTGGTGTAGGAAAAACAACCACACTTCATCTTCTTATGGGGGATACTCCACCACTTCAATATGTACCCACCATCGCTTTGAATCTTGAAACTGTTGAGAATATTCGGTTTGGGAACTATTCCCTTGTTCTTTGGGACTTTGCTGGGCAGGAACGATTCAGGAATCTATGGAAATTTTATTTCCATGGAGCTGATGTTATCTTCTTGGTTTGTGATTCTTCCCTGCGTAATGTCATTATTAGTAAAGATATTCTCAAGCTTATCAAACGCGACGCTCCTAAAGTTCCTGTATTCTCCCTAGCAAACAAACAAGACAAACCAAATGCTATGCGTCCTGAAGTAGTACAGAAGATACTAGGTATTCCTACATATCCTATGGTTGCCATCGATAAGTCGCGTCGTGATGAAATGCTGCGAATTTTGATGACTGCTGCAGCCCAATTTGTAGGCGTTGTTTTACCAGATCTTCCAGCCTCTGAGTTACTCAAATTCACTGATGAAGCAACAGCCGCATTGAGTGAAGGTCATCTTGAAAGAATCTCTGAAGAGGAAATTGAGGAGGAAGAGGAATTCGAAGAGGTCTATGTTGACGAAGAAGGACACATCATCAGTGCAGATGAGATTGGTGATGAGTATGAATATGAGATTGTCGAGGAGATAGTTGAAGTTGATGAGGATGAAGAAGGAGTCGAAATCTCAGTTTCAGCAGAAGAGCATGAACCCCATATCACTGAAATCTCATCACCACAAGAAGCCGATGAGATTCTAGAATCAATTGAGGAGCTTGTTGAGGAAGAGATTCCTCTTACAATCGAGGAGATGGAGAACGACATACAACCATTTGAAGAGGTGTCTGAGGAAGAGATCCCTCTTGATGCTGATGCTGTCATTGAAGAATCGCCCATTGAAGAAGAGGTTGAGATACCCACTATTGTAGATGATGTGGAAGAAGAGGTGTCTGTTGATTTTCAAGAGGATCTTGAAGTCACTGAAGATATTGAGGAAATTCCTGAACCTCTGGAAACAGATCTACCGAAACCTGCTGAATTAGTTGAAGTATCAATCTCAGAGTCAACATCACTTGCAGATCCTGATGGGCTGTCCGACATTATGGATGAGTATTTTCCACCATCTACAGACACAATCACTGACGATTCTCATAAAATTGCCAAGGATCTCATTTCCGAGGCTCTCGATGCAGACGACATAATCTCTGCTGAAATTGATAGGGTTTCAAAAGATGAGATCAACGTGGCGTTGGAAGCCTTCTCAAGTGAAGAAGTAATCTCTCCTGATGGAGAGATAGACGAAGATGCAAAAATAGCAGATGAAGCTCTAAGGGAACTTGAGAATATTCTAGGAACTCCCGATGAACCCATAATAAAACCGAAAGAAACTGATGATCTGGACGAAGAATTAGATGCCCTTGATGAGCTCTTTGCACTAATGTCCGATAATGATGAGGACTCCTCCTAAAGAGCGATAATTCCTGAAATGTGTCAGTGCGGAAGACTGATTTGGTACTTACATTATCAACTTGAAAGAGGTTTCAATAATTGAAGCTCAATGAAGTTGAAATTGGAAAGAACGTTCCAGAGCTTATAGTTAGGATTTTATCTGTAGCTCCAGCTAGAATAGTTTCTACTCGTAGTGGTCGAAAAACACAACTAACAGAAGTTTTGGTGGCTGATGAAACTGGCACAGCCGTTCTATCGCTTTGGGGTTTTCGAGAGGGAAGTGGAATGTCTGCAGGTAAAGTCGTTAGAATAACGGATGGTTGGGCAAAAGAATGGCAAGGAAAAATGCAGCTCTCTCTTGGTCGAGTTGGCAAGATTGAAGAGATTGCTGACGATGGTTCGATACCTCCTACAAAGGACCTTCTGAACACACCTGACGAATCGACATGATATAATTTCTAGTTCTTGGGTGAGTAACTTGGTGCACGTCTATCTATCTGGTCCTATAATACATTCAAATTTGAGAAAGGACAATTTCTATCAAGCGGTCATCAATCATCTTCAGTCGAGAGAAATATCAGTATTCGCTCCTCAGTTCTTAGGTCCTGCTGAACCAGCTGAAATCTATAGAAGAGATGTTGAACAAGTTAGGAAGTGTGATTTGTTAGTTGCTGAAGTTTCAAATCCTTCATTGGGCGTTGGTATGGAATTAATGTTGGCAAGAGAAATTGAAACACCTATCTTGATGTTCCGAGATATTAGTTCAAATCCGCTATCAAAAATGGTTGTAGGTATGGATGGCAAAGTGCTCTTCGAATACTCTTCAATAGAAGAAGCAATAGATATTCTTGCAGGATTGAATCTTGAAAATATCAGCTATTCTCGCGATTGCCCAGAGTGCAACTCAAAAATTGCCGAATACATTAATGACCGATCACACCGCTGCGTACAATGCGGCATTGAATTCTAGAGTGAGAGTGACTGAATTGGAGAACGTGCCTGATAGCATTGAGTCAAGTCGCGGTCATATCATTCTATTGTTAGTTCTCTCAGTATCAATGGTTTCATCTGCAAGCATACTTATTCGTTTTAGCCAATCGGATCCCTTGGTTATCGTTTTCTGGCGTACTCTTTATGGTGCTATCGTAATGGCCTCTATCGGTGCGGTCAGAAAGGATAATCATGCATACAAAGGACCACTAATGAAGAAGAATTGGATTTGGTTAGTGGGAATCGGTGTAGTCTTGGCATTTCATTTCTCTACATGGTTCACATCATTGTTCTTGACAACAGTAGCTGCGAGTGTTGTTCTTGTTAATACTTCTCCTATATTCACCGCGATATTATCAACTGCAATCCTAGGTGAATCACTTCGACGACGTTCTTGGGTTGGGGTTATTGTTGCAGTTTCAGGTGCTATATTTTTAGCTTGGAGTGATCTTGAGTCAATAGGTGCTGGAGCTCTTGCCGGTGACCTACTTGCATTGCTGGCTGGTTTTCTACTAGCAATATATTTCATCGGGGGTAGAAGATATGCGAAAGGATTGCCAATTACAGTCTATACCTCTGTTGTCTATATCACTGCAGCGGCAGTCACACTTCTTCAATGCATTCTGCTCGGAATAAATGTGATTGTACTTGAGCCAACGGAAATTCTAATCTTCATAGCATTGGCAATTTTTCCCACAGCATTAGGTCACTCTGTCAATAATTATTTGCTAACTCTTGTTCCCGCATATGTTGTTTCTTCTGCGGTATTAGGTGAACCAATAGGTGCAACACTTCTTGCAGTTGTATTCTTAGGGGAAATTCCCCCACCACTAACTATTGTTGGTTTTGCCATAATCATGCTTGGGATAGTTCTGGTCCTTGCTGATATTGCTAAATCTCAACAAGCCACTGGTAAATCAACCCTTGATGACTCCTAGTGGTCGAAGACGTACTGCTTTGGTTGCGATACCTACAGCATCAGACACACGTACGACTTCATCTACATCTTTGTACGCACCTGGAGCCTCCTCAGCAATAACCATACCTGATGTCGCTTTGACAATTATTCCTTGTCCTGCAAGATCACTTTGGACTTCCTTCCCAAAGTAGGTCTTCTTGGCCTTCGAACGGCTCATGAAACGACCTGCGCCGTGAGCTGTTGAGCCGAATGAGAGTTCCATTGCTTTTTGATTGCCAATAAGGATGTACGATGCAGTTCCCATAGTTCCTGGAATAATGACAGGCTGTCCTATATTCTTGTATGCAGTTGGTGTTTCTGGATGTCCTGGTGGAAACGCTCGAGTTGCTCCTTTTCGATGTACTACGACCTTTCGCTTTCTTCCTTCGATATCATGTTCTTCGACCTTGCCCATATTATGAGCTACATCATAAATTAGATTCATATCCAAGTCCTCGGGAGTAGAATTCATTACTTTGGCAAAGGCTTCTCTTGCCCAATGCATCATTGACTGTCGATTAGCAAAAGCATAGTTTGCTGCCGCGCTCATAGCTCCGAGATAGGCTTGTCCTTCTGGTGATGTCGTTGGGGCGCTACACAGCTCCCTATCTGGGAGTTCAAGATTGTATTTTCTCATAGCTGTGGTCATTGTTTTGATGTAATCCCCACAAACTTGATGGCCTAGTCCACGTGATCCACTATGAATCATAATCATAATTTGACCTCGTCCAGTAATGCCCATTGCTCTAGCAGCGTTCTCATCATATATAGCATCTACAACCTGAATTTCCAAGAAGTGGTTTCCAGAACCCAAAGTCCCAACTTGCGAGAAACCTCTCTTCTTAGCTTCTGGTGAAACTTGACTCGCATCTGCAAGATGTATCTTACCATTTGCCTCTTGATGTTCGAGATCCTTATTCCAACCCAATCCCTTCTCTACAGCCCATTCTGCTCCACCTTCCAGAACAGCATCAACACCTTTTGCGCCAGAAAGATGGATACTTCCTTTCTTTCCAACACCCGTAGGCACATCATTCCAGAGTTGATCAATCAAATCCTTCATTTTGTCCTGAACATCTTTAATATCAAGATTGGTTCGGAGGATACGCACTCCACAATTAATATCGTATCCTACACCGCCTGGTGAAATCACACCTGTTTCATAATCTATCGCAGCTACACCCCCAATGGGAAATCCATATCCTTGATGCCCATCAGGTAGAATAATACTGAAGTTATAGATTCCAGGAAGAGCTGTTGTATTTGCTCCTTGTTCAAACGTCTTGTCCTGTTTCATCTTCTCGACTAATTCATCAGATGCATAGATTCGAGTAGGTACTTTCATCCATGGTCTGGTCCCTTTTGGGATTTCGAATATATTTTCTGAAATTTTCTTTAATTGCAACCTAGGTCACCTGGGCTAGAATGTTCAGGACCTCGTTCTTATTTCCTATAAGCATTGTGAAGTGTCGGAGACAAGAATGTTATATGGAGAAAGCAATCGCAATTAGGTGGGTGCAATCCCAAAATAACAAGGAGGTCTGATGCTACAAGTGCGTGATGTACGACTTACTGCAATGGTTACAACACACGGCTGAAGCTGCAAGGTCAAACAGGATGACTTGACACGACTCTTACAAGCCGCGGGATTACTACCTCAAAATGCCAGTTGTCATGACTTGATTGGAGATGATGCTGTCGTTCATATAGTGAATGATGAGGTTGCGTTAATCGAGAACGTCGATATCTTTACTCCTATCCATGATGATCCAGTAATTCAGGGAGAGATTGTTGCATGTAATGCAACAAATGATGTCTTTGCGATGGGCGCGACTAATGTCGTTTCTCTACAGGCATTCCTTGCATATCCCTCAGATTTACCTGAGGCGATACCAACAGGGATCTTGAAGGGTATGAGTGAATTCATGAAACGACTTGGTGGAAAACTAACTGGCGGACAAACCATCAAAAATCCAGTTCCAGTCTTCGGAGGTATCGCATTAGGTGTTTCATCCCCCGATAGAGTCATTTATTCCTCTGGTGCGAAACCAGGTGATACTGTTCTCCTGACGAAGCCATTAGGAATACAACCAGCTATGCGATCATATCGAGATCTGCAGGATGAGAAAAGAGACACTCTCTTGGAGAGATTCTCAGAACATGAGCTTATCAAAATGCAGGAGGTAGCTGTACGATTAATGACTCAAAGCAATCAAGAAGTAGCTGCTGCGATGCAAGAAGTATCAGCTCATGCTGCAACTGATGTGACTGGGTTTGGACTCCTTGGTCATGCAGGGAATGTGGCTACCCTGAGTTGTGTTGATATCAATATAGATTCTATACCTGTAATCAGCGGCACACTTGAGTTAGCGCAATTCTTTGGACATAAGCTATCCGAGGGATATGGTGCTGAAACAGCAGGTGGCATGATAGTTTTCCTTGACCCTCAAAATGTAGGCGCATTTACTGCTATACTACATGAACAGGGACTTCCCTGTTGGCCTATTGGAAAAGTAACCAAAGCAAAAGGTGAACCTACTGCAAGGTTCTCCAAGGATATTGAGTTTCTTGAGACCGATTTCCCATGAAGCTTCCCAAAACCCTTATGGGCCAGAAAGCTGAGGATTGCTGTCGCAAACAGCCGGTCTCATCATCACTCCAAAAGATGATTTAGTTTATCTAAAATGACATCGAATCCTTTCAATGACCTGAGGTCTAAGTCGGGATCAATGAACTTCCTGAGCTCTAGAATCTCGCTTTCTTCAACATCATGAAAGAGCCAGAAGTTATCCATGGTTTCCTTCTTTGATTCTGACACGAACATTTCACTCCGATTTTATGATTTCAATAATAATACGTCATTCGTCGATATTAAATCTTCTGATTGTTTCGTCTTATGCCGATATTTACTCCTTAAATTCGCATTATTGTGTTATCAATAAGGCAAAAAGTATGGGTTGAGTACGGCAAACCATTTAACCCCTGATAGTACAAAAAACATATCGCGCCGCTTGAGATAGACACACGAAACAATTACATCATGGATTGTGTGTCAATGCAAGAGGATAATCAACAGAGAGGCTATGGTTCTCATGAAAGTTGTCGTGACAGGTCCCTACGAAGCTGGCAAGAGCTTGATGATTAATCACATTACCAACGGTGCGTGCATCAATGTTGAACGTCGAGGTACAACAATAGCAATGGACCATGGACTTTCCAATATTGATGGCATGAATGTCTTTCTTTTCGGTACACCTGGGCTCCTACGATTTAGAACCATGAGGAAAATTCTAAGCTCTGGTGCTGATGGTATTGTATTTGTCGTTGATTCTGTTGATCCTGAATCTGATGCGCGAGCAAAGCTCTTCTTTAGAGAAATTGCGTTCTTTCTACCAGGAGTGCCATGTGTTGTCGCAGCCAACAAGCAGGACCTCGAAGACTCACGCCCTGTTGATCAGCTGAGAAATAGTATGAGGTTCCTAGCTGGACTTCCTGTGATTCCTGTTTCTGCAAAGACAGGTGAAAATGTTGACAGCATGCTTCGAACACTTCTATATCTCACTATGATGCAGTGGAGTTCTGTATTCTCGAAATTTGCCGAATACAGCGGGCAAGAGAATGGACTTTCAAAGTTAATGGATGATTTGAACGTTCAACGCGAACAAGCTGTGGGTTATCTGAGGCGATTCGAACTTAGAAAGTTGCTTACAGTTCAAGTAGGTGATGAGCAGTTCACTGTGAATGATTCAGTACGTCCACTACTTGAAAATCCTGTACTCATTATGCGTAAATAGCATGAGCAGAAGGATTCAAAAGCAGTATGATAAATTTCGTCTATTAGTACGAGGTGCAAGTCTTGACTGAAGAAAATCCGCTAGACGACATGGATCCAGCTGAACTGCTAGAACAAGCCAAAGAAGCAGAAGATGCTGGCGAGATGGATATTGCTGCTAAAATCTACAATGCTGCAGGAAATGTCTACATGTCGGTGGCCGAATACGAAGAAGCACTGCCCTGTTTTGAAAAATCTCTTGATATTTACAAGGGCTTGAAGGATGAGAATGGTATTAGCGATACTATGTACAATCTTGGAGTTGCTCAGATTAATCTTGAAAAATGGGATGATGCCGTAGCGACATGCAATAAAGCTATGAGTCTGTTTGAGAAAATGAAAAACCAAGATGGTGTTGCTGATGCAACCTATGGACTTGCTCTGGCAACACTTGGTAAAGGTGATTTTGACGGTGGGGTATCTCTCTTCAAAGAAGCTCAGAAGGCCTACAAGAAAGCTGAGAATCAACAAGGTGTCGCAAGTACTCTAATGGATGAGGGTAGCGCATATGCAGATAAAGAAGATTATGAAACTGCAGATAAGACTTTCAAGAAAGCTTTAGCACTATATCGTGAAATGGATGACAAAGCTGGAATCGCTGATGCCCTTTCACTAATCGGCGATATCGCTGAGATGAAGGGGAATCAAAAGAAAGCTGCAGAATGCTTTGTAGAAGCCGCTCAATGCTACATGGAATCAGAGATATATGACATAGCAAGAGAGGTAGTTGATCGTGCAGAACAAAAGATGTGGGATATCCCCAAATCTACTCGAAGAAGACTTCGCAAAGATATAGATGATCTTCGTGATGCACTACCTGAAGATATCGATGATTCTGACGATGACGAAGATATCGACGAGGATCTTCTAGAGTTTACAGACTTTGATTGAAAGACCATGCAGGAAAACTCTTTTTGTGTTCTTCCAGATTGAAGGAGGAGCGCAAAAGGAGAATCACCTCTTGAAGAAGTATTACCTTTCCTGTGTTGCAGTAGTCCTCATCGCCATCCTACTGCTTCCCTCTCTTTCTACTTTCATCTTATTTGGGACTTCTTATACCAATTCAAACACTTCTATTCTGAATAGCACTTTTCTCACAAGTGATATTCCCGATGATCCTATCCCTCTAAGCAAAATGACCTTTGTTGCCGAAGATCCGGATTCCTACATTGATGACTTCTCCTATATTGCTGCGATACCCGGATCAATATTCTATTCAGCTGGTTCCAAGTATATATCTCCAATACTCTATACTGGAAGTACAGATACAGAAAGATGGTTAATCGAAGACTGGAGTGAATACCTTGCTCCAGATGGTGGTGTTTCAGAAACCCTTGCGATTGGTGATATGTCCTTCTCGGAGATTAAGGAAATCCAGCAAATTACAGGAAACAAAGCATATCCGCAAATCACAGGTGCTTCTTCAGCAGATATTGCTGCAAAGCTTGCCGTGAAGGACTGGAGAACGGCTGATACAGTAGTTCTTGCTCTAGCTAAGGATTCATTCTCCTCACCAACTATAATATCCGATTCAGCTTCTTTCTCGTTTAATGGTGCAAGTATCAGATCAAACGATGGGCAAGTTACTATTAGTTCGACAGTTGATACAGAAGTTCCTTTCTCCCCACCTGCTGGTACAGGTTGGATGCAAGGAGCATTCAACTGGACGGGCGATGAGATTTTTACTCATACATTAGAGGACCCTAATGGAAGATCTGTTGACTACTCTGTATATCGTCAAGTAATATTCGAGCGAAACACCCTTTTTGTCGATAATCCAGTACCACTCTATTTCTGGATTCCACTCACAATGTCTGGAGAATGGAATATGATACTTGAGCCACGATCTCAAATATCAAGTGGTGTGACTGTAGATTACTCTATTACATATTATCCTGGATTCTCAGAAACAATCACTGTTCCTGAAAGAGCAAAATGGCTGAATATTACTGCCATGTGGGATAATGCAGGGACTACAATTAATCTTGCATTGATTGATCCAAATGGGCGTCTGGTGATGTGGGCACCAGCTGAGAGTCTTCTAGGTGGAGCTGGTAGTAAATCTCTACAGATGCCCTATCCTGCACCTGGTGATTGGAGCTTGGTTGGTGCATGGGTCGATCCCTCTGAGGAAACTAATAATATCGATATTGAATGGGATATTGAAGCACTTCCCTCTGATATTCAGCCTTATCTAGAATCTGCTTCGAATGGTGCAGTTCTCGCTTCGCTATTAAATGCACCACTACTCTACGTTAATGCGGACAGCTTGCCAGCAATTACAAGTTGGGCACTGGATTATCTTGGGGCCTCTACTTGCTTCCTAGTTGATCCAGCGAATTATCACTCTCAATCAATTGTTGATGAATTGGATGATTCTTATTTTGTAAGTGTGTTAAGTAGCTACTCTTCGGTAACAAATTGGATTCATAATCTATCTGGTGAAATGGATGTAGTAGTAACAGTCCCTCTTGGACATGGTGATGAATTCTTTGGACCTGCCGCATACTCTGCTGCCTTTCATGGTGCCTCAATCTATTCTTTATGCGGGGAGGATAATCTAATCACAACACGATCAGAAGAAACGTGGGCGCCTTATTTAATCGGTCCTGATATTCGAATCTTTGTCCAAAATCAATATTCTACAAGGGCTGAAAATGGATGGTATGATGAGCGAATACCCAACACATATTCTATGGAATACAGTGCTACATCTTTCGAAGTGTTCTTGGAATCAAGGGGTGCATACAATAGCTCTATTGGACAAAGTGTGATTATTGTTTCTCCAACAGATTTGATTAAAGTCAGTTTTGATCGGTCTCTTCAAAGTCATTTTGCTTGTGGTAGAATTCCAGCAAAGAATTCTGCGTATGCTGCTGCAATGATAAATAGGGCCGCACTTCATCGTTTCCTGTTCAGCTTGTCGGACAATGCTGATGAAGCGTTACTTTCTTTGTATGCATACACAATTTCCTCTTCCTACTCAGATAACTATGGAAACTCACACCAAATTGAGCAAATTGATGATACTGTTTCTAGCCTTTCGTCTGCCGGCTTTTCTATAAGCGCACATGTAGGAGCTGATGAAGTATTTGCAGGGGTAGCATCCCAAGTTGCACTTTGGGCTTTTAGCACGCACGGCACACTAACTGAGTATCCCACAGATCCGCCGCAGCGACCTGATGGTCTTGGGGTGTTCTCACTTCGGGATATTGATATTCCCTATGGGCAGGAATCTGATACACAACGAGATGTTAGTGGGGATTCAGGTGTTGGTATAGTCAATCCTGTAGCATATTCACCAGAAGCCAATCACCATATCCTCAAAACCACCGATGATTTAGAGGCTTCTATTCAGAATATTGGTTCACCAATTATTACCATAACTGCTTGCTTGCTTGGTGGTTCAGAACTACCAGTGATGCTTATGAAACATGGTGCTGTTGCAGTTACAGCAGCTCCCAGAACAGTATACTTCAGAGCTGCTGGACTTCTATCTATCCTATTTACCGAATCGATTTCTGCAGGGAACACTACTGGGGATGCGCTTGCATATGCCCTTAGAGTAATATCCCACGATTACACAGATCCTTTCATCGATGAACCTATTGATTATGCAAATCAACAGATATTATTCGGAGACCCCGATATCTGTCTCTACAATCCTAATGATGCCCTCAGGATAGCTTCGGTCGATCCAATGACACTTAGTATTGACGGTCATATGCCCGGAAGAGGTGTGAAAGGGATTGCCGCTCTTGGTATTTCTGATTATTTGCCCAATGGTTTTGATAACATCTCTGAAGAGTATGATTTCTATGATTCTGGTAATTATTCTGGCTTTCTAACCCTGCTCGATCTGAGGAAGACTGTAGTGATCGAGCCGCAATCTCTCTCGTCTCTCTCTAGTGTCATTTCAAATGATCAATCAGTTCTTTCTGAATTCGTATATAATGGTGGAACACTTGTAATAATGGGTGTAGATGATGACATCTCATGGTTAACATGGAATGCAACCTACCAATCTGGTTCATCAACTTCAATAACCATACTCGATGCTGGACACCCATTGATATCAATTCCAAACTTGATCACAACTACGATATCATCCGTGGGACAATTCGAAAGTATCTCTTCAAATATGACTGCACTAGCTTTAAACTCCAATGGGATTGCCATAGCTGCCGGAGTGTTTGGGACTGGAAAGATAGCCCTCACAACGACTGTCCCTCAGGGAGCAGATAGGGATGCATTCCTCGAAAATGTGGCGGCATGGAATGAACAAGAGTCTCTAATCCTGTGGGATTTATCATTTAGTCAGGAGATTATCTGGGAAGGGGATCGAGTTGTGCTTACAATGGAAATTACTAATGTTGCTGGTGTTCGAGTCGCGGGTGTATCTGTTACTGTATTTGTGAATTCGACCGAAATCGATTCAACTGAATCCGCAACAGGATTACACGATATCCTCTTTGATGAAGCATGGACTTCAGCCAATCATGGATACCACTCAATAGGGATCCTCGCCACAAAGACGGGATATGACACAATGTCATTGTTACTGATCAATGTCCTTCTTATTAGAACCTCTCCTCTTCTGCTAATTCTGATTGGTGGGTCTGTGGTTGTAGCACTAGTAATAGGCTGGGAGTATCGGAAACGCAGGCTTGGAGAGCGACCTCCAAAGGTTCAAAAAAGGAAAACGGTTCCTGGTGAAACAAAAGAGGATCGACGTAAGAGGGAACTTGCAGAAAAAGAGCGTCAACGGAAAAGAGAAGAAGAAGAAAAGAAATTTGATGCCAAGGAATATTTCGGAGTTGAATGATTTGCGCATTTTTGCGCAAAAAATGTCACTCTATACAACAATATTTTATAGAGAACACCAAATGATTGCACTCTTGTAAGACGATTGAGGTTTCACAAATGTCCAGTAGAGTAGATAGAATTAACACAGCTATACGAGATTTTGAAACAGTACCTGGTGTAGAAGGTGCTGCGTTAGTTTCACTAGATGGACTAATGATATCTTCTGCTCTACCAGAAAGTGAGCAGGAACGTGTAGCTGCGATAAGTGCAGCAATGCTCTCGCTTGGGGAGAAAGCAACCGGAGAGCTTGATCGGGGAAATCTTCTCGAAATCTATGTGAAGGGTGACAAGGGCTATACTCTGATGACCTCTGTTGGAGATAGTGCTTTATTATTAGTTCTAGCGAAAGTAGATGCTCAATTGGGTTTGATTTTCATGGATATGAAGCGAATGTCCGAAAGCCTTCTTGAGATACTATAGCATACTATCATTACATACGTTCTATCATTGTATCTACGACTCTTCTAGCAATATCCATTTTAGAGGAGAGTGGGATCTTCATTGAGAATCCTTCCGTCCCAACGATTATTACCTCATTAGTATCGGTACCAAATGCTACACCTTTTCGATTAGCATCATTGGCAACCACTAGATTACATATGCCCGAATCTATCTTCACTCTTGCTCGTTCTTCCAACTCCGTATCCGACACACCTGATTCTACCTTGAAACCTACAATGAATAGATCTGCATGTTCCTTTCTTACTCTGTCAATAATCTTTGGTGTTGGCTCAAGATTGATAGAATATGGCTCTCCAGATGGGCGTTTTCTGTCCTCCCTCTCAGTAGGTACATAATCTAAAACAGCAGCTGATGAGATGAAAGCATCAGGTTTCTTCAAAGAGATTTCATTCAATACCTTCTCCAACATCTCTTGTGATGAATCAACATGCATTGTTCTTGTTCTTTGTGAAGGCTTCTCTGAAGTAGGACCAAGAATCAATGTCACATCTCCACCGCGATGAAGAATCTCATTACAAATAGCTATGCCCATTTTTCCAGTTGATGGGTTTGTTATGAAGCGTACCCTGTCAAGCCAGCCTCTTGTAGGGCCTGCAGTTATTATGAAATACTTTCCATCCAAGTCATGTGGTCCCAATCTTGCAAGAACGGACTCAACTATCATTTCAACCTCTGGTATCTTGGCCTTGGCTTCTTCCATACGTGGTTCTACAAACTCAACACCCATCCTCTTCAGTTTCTCAATATTCTCAATTACTGCAGGATGGTCATACATAGAAGCGTGCATAGCTGGAACTATCATCACAGGAATCTTTGCACCCATTGCTGAAGAAACGGTGGTCGTCACAGGAGTGTCATCGATACCGTTGGCAATCTTTCCTATCGTATTAGCTGTTGATGGCGCTATCAGCACAAGATCAACATGTTCCTCATGTTTCCCGGCTAGCGTTATATGTTCGATCTGTCCCGTGAGTTCTGTAACCACAGGATTTCCTGTTCCCCACTCCATTAGATCTGGGTGTATAATTCTCTGCCCTGCTTGACTCATGACACAATAGATCTCTGCCCCATGCCGCATGAGGGATCGGGCAATATGAACTGATTCTACAGCGGCAACACTACCAGTGACACACAGTGTAATTTTCTTTCCCTGAAGGAGATTGCTTGTGCTACCGATAATCAATTTCGAGGTATGTTTCATGAGCAACTCACTGTTCTCTACTCTAAATCAATTGCTTCTAAATCTATTCGTCGTTAGAACATTTGAGCAAAGAATATATGAGGTGATAACCTCTGAGTGGATACCTTTAACAAGGTGGTCTAGTGGATTTGCCGTCAATGGTTAGGGAGGAAAAACCATTCGGCAGGTCGAAAGAATCTCATGGTATCAGGTAACAAGGTGCGTGTCGGCAGCGTGACAGTAACTTCTTCATTCAAGGAGGCGGAATAATCTAGTGGACGCTGAGAAGGAAGCCCGATTTAGAGCATATGAAAAGGTGCTCTCCTCATTCGGAACTCCAACTCAGTCGTTATTCGTTACAGATAGTGATAATGAAGTTGATACATTCCAGCGCGATTTGAATCAATTCTTGGTGAAGACTGGACGGATGGAAGAGAACTCCCGTGAACTACCATATCATCTTGTTAGAATAGGATATGATGGAGATATGCTGGACGATGTGTTCAGACTTGCGGTATCTGAAGAAGCAAAGAACTTTGAGCCCGCAAAACTCGACCCATCCATGCTTTCATCAAAACAGTCTATCTTTCAGCATCTATATAGTACGATATCCAAGGACAAATGGCTTGTCATTCACCTTACCGAGTTTCCCTTAGCGTATTACTTTGAAACTGCGATAACTGTAGATGTTGAAGAGCTTTCCGACATCATGGACCCAGCAGTTCATGATGAAACAATTCATCGCTATCTCAATGATTTGCGATTACAGGGATCAGAAGAACATAGGAAAACTTACAGCTTCTTCTATCGAATAAGCACATCATTGCTAATGGAGCTATCAAATGTATTTCTTGTTGTGCCAACGGTTGGAATGAATCGTCACTTGGTAGTGACAAGCTGGCGTACACAGACACTCCTTTTGGGATTCAGTCCCTTGACTTGGTCATCAGGCAGTTTCAACATATACGATCTTAGCGGTCGCGATATAGATGCCCGATGGGCATATCCCGCACCACCTTCTGACGACCCCCGCGTAAAACAGTACACAAGCTTGGTTCCTCTTGATAGGTAGGGTCAGTTCGTCATCACTACTCTTGATGTCTAGGACATACTCTATCCTAGAATATATAATTTATATATCAGTATATATATTTCAAAGAGATATATGGTTATCTTTATAGATGGGTTTTCCCCAGAATGCTTTGAAGAGAACATTGAGTCCTAGTGAGATATCAGCTCAAGCGTTTGTGCCAGGACATATAACGGGTCTTTTTCGTATATACGACGAATCCCTAGATCCGTTACTTAGAGGTTCTAGAGGTGCTGGTTTCTCTATTACAACTGGGACAACTACTACTGTGAAAATAAGTGAGCAAACTAAACCCACGATAACGATAGAATACAACAATGTGAAAATTGACGCAATGGTTACTAAGACGGTGGTTGAACGATTGATTAAGTCACAAAAAACTACACTCAGTGTGGAAGTTAAGCATCAGTCAGAACTTCCTATCGGTGTTGGGTATGGTGCTTCAGGCGCTGGTGCTCTCGGCACAGCATTAGCACTTTCATCTCTTCTAGACTCGGATTATAATTACACCACCGCTGCGCAACATGCACATTGTTCAGAGGTATTAAATCGAACTGGTTTGGGAGATGTTATCGCCCAGACAGTAGGTGGCCTAGAGGTTCGGACTAAACCAGGAGCACCGGGTATTGGATTTGCCAAGAATATTCCTTATGATACAAATCAATCAGTCGTTCTTGCAGGTGCAACGAGCTCTGAAATTAAGAAGGCATTGACCAATCCTAGGGCACGAGAAAAGATTAACCTGCATGGTGATACGCTGATCGATTTCATCATAGATTCTCCTTCTCAAAAGAGAATTGTGGAGGCTTCAAAGAAATTCGCCAAAGCAACCGGCTTGACAACACTAAGGATTGACAATGCCATTTCAGAGCTTGAATCCTCTGGGTTTGATATGGCAAGCATGGTGATGCTTGGAGATTCAGTGTTTTGTTTTTGTGATGATGCTCATGTATCTGAGGTACGCAGGATATTGAGTGATTATTGGAAATCCGAGGAGATATCTGTATCAAAAATATCATCATCTGGAGGTGTTCTTCTCTCATGACCAAGATAGAGATACCAGATGATCATCCCCGCAAAATCTCATTAGATACTCGAGAAAAAATCATTGAAGGTCATGATTTACACATCGTTGCTACTGCAGGTCTTCTAGCTCACGGTAGAGGAGAAGCTTTTGATTATTTTATTGGAGAAGAAACATCTGACCTAGCTCAAATGGCTGCTAAGGCCGCAGTTGCGGCTATGCTTAATGCAAAGCATCCAGTCATTAGCGTTAATGGCAACATCTGTTCACTCGTTCCCGAGGAGCTAGTTGAGCTATCAGAGCTGACTGGTGCTCCTCTTGAAATTAATCTATTCTATTATCGCAAAGAGCGAGAAGATGCAATCCTTCGAGCACTAAAAGATGCTGGTGCTGAGCACGTTCTGGGAACGCACGATCGACCCTCTGCAACAATTCCTGAACTAAGTAGCAATCGCCGTAAGGTCGACCCGGAGGGGATTGGAAAAGCAGATGTGGTCCTGGTCCCTCTTGAGGATGGAGATAGAACAGAAGCTCTTCGAAAGATTGGGAAATTCGTAATAACTATTGATTTAAATCCTATGAGCAGGACCTCTGTGTATTCCAATATCACTATCGTTGATAATGTGGTCAGAATACTTCCAATTATGATTGAATATGCACGAGAAATGAAACTGATGGCAAAAGAGGATCTCTCAACTCTAGTTGCTGAGTTTGATAATGAAAAGAATATCCGAGAATCTTTGCAACTTATGATTGATCATCTTTCTATTCAAAGTAAGAAGGATATTAGAGAACTCCAGGAGGGAAAATAATGAAAATTGTCGTGATGGGTGCAGGTGCGATAGGAAGTCTATATGGTGGTCTCCTTGAATTAAAATATCCTGGTTCAGTTACGCTAATAGGTAGAGATCCTTTGGTGGAATCTGTTAGGGACCGAGGACTTGTGATTGAGGGAGTCATGGGTACTCATCAGATAGAAGTTGAGGTTACTGATGACCCCACAACCGTTGAATTTGCTGATGTTGTTCTGATTACCACAAAGACATATGACACTCTTTCTGCAGCTCGATCTATTGAGCACCTAATACAGAAGGGAGCATATCTTGTAGTACTTCAGAACGGAATTGGGACAGAGATAGCTGTTGCTGAGGCAATGAAGACTACCAGAGTTATTCGAGCAACTACATGTATGGGAGCATTGATGGTAGCTCCCGGGAAGATTTACGCTACGGGGAGAGGTATAACAGAGATAGGTTCCCGTTATTCTGAGAATATGGAGATGGTGCATAAAATAGCTGACCTACTCCAAGATGCTGGGTTCGATGTAAGAACCTCAAAGAATATTGAAGGGGTAGTATGGACTAAGACTATCGTGAACTGTGGAATCAACCCAATTGGAGCTCTTACAGGAATGACCAATGGGGAAATCCATGGGAATCCCATTCTTAGGAATCTCGTTATCAAGCTCGTTGAAGAAACTGTTTCTGTTGCAAATGCACTTGGTATTGAATTAACAACGGATGATCCAGTAAGATACACTCTAGGCACTGCTAAGGCAACAAGTGATAACATCAACTCAATGCTTCAAGACCTACGTCTAAGGAAACGTACTGAAATTGATGCTATTACAGGGGCGATAATTCAAATGGCTAAAGAATTGGAGCTCTACACTCCCGTAAGTGAATCTGTGTATGCATTAATCAAAGCAATTGAATCAAAGTACCTAGAAGAGGGAGAAATTCCCGACGAAGCAATCACAATGGCAGTTGATGAGTTGTTATCTACTATTAATCGACATTGAACCAATTCTTTGCCATACTGTACGATGAGATAGCAGATCTTATTGCATTGGTTCTAACAGGTCCCATATGTCCTGGCAGTGCGATTATGAAGTTCTCAAGCTTTGAGAGTCGATACAACGATTCAACTATTTTATGTGGATCGCCAGTTGGAAAGTCAACTCTGCCAAAACTCCCTCCCGCGAACATCGTATCGCCTGTAAAGACAATCTCATCCTTCACTAAGTGATAGCATACACTTCCTCCTGAATGACCCGGAGTATGTAGAACATTTGCTTGGACATTTCCAAGGTCTATCTTAGTTCCTTCTTCAAGGATGCCTTCAATCTTTATTCTTGGAATATCAGCGCCAAAGGTATCAGCTAATGTTAAACGCATGTCTCCCGCATTTATTGGGTCTGCCTCTTCTTTGTGGAGATGAATCTTTGGTGATCCCTGACGCATAATGTTGGATAAGCCTCCAATATGATCGACATGTGAGTGAGTCAAAAGGACATCTGTAATCGATTCCATTCCAACGCCTAGTTTTGAGAGAGAGTTTTCTAGGAGAGAATGGTATACTCCAGTTCCAGTATCAATCAACGCCTTTCTCTCTCCACCATCAATGAATCCGATATTGGAGTCAAAACTTCTACTCACAAGAATATATACGCCATCTGAAACCAGTTCGAACATACAATCACCTCATCATTTTAACCAACTTGTCTATCTCTTCTTCTGAGTTATAGAAATGAGGTGATACACGAAGCCGCCCATTTCTTACAGAACAATGGATTTTGTTCTTTTGAAGTTCTTTCTGCAAATCTTCAACACTCTTTGGAGAACAGGAAACGATTGGTGATTCATTTTGCTTATTGAATTCGTAGTACCCTACATTAATTTCGCGAAGCTGCTCTCGTAGATAGTTTCCATTCTCCAAAGCAACAGACTCTCTATCTTTTGCAGGAATTGATAGCAGAACATCCAAAGATTTGTTGAAACCGACGTAAGATATCATTGCAGGAGATCCAACTTCGAATTTCCTTGCGTCTTTGGTAGGAGTTCTTTGAGCATATCCATATTCGTTCATATCCTCAACACCCCACCAGCCTAAATATCTGGGTTCTACTTGTTCAATGAGGTTCTTATCGATGTAAATGAAGCCTGCACCTATAGGACCTATTAACCACTTTGCTGCCTGCGCTGCCGCAAAGTCAACTCCCATTTTTGTTAGATCGATATCTTGCCAACCCGCTGCTTGAATTATATCAACTGCAAGTATCGCATTTTGCTCATGTACGATTTTTGCTATCTCTGGGATATCTGCTCGATAACCTGAGCCAAATTGTGTCATACTGATTGCAAGAATCCTTGTATTTTCATCTACAGATTGAGCTATGTCATTTTGCTCAATTGCGCCATTTTTTGATTTGATTACGCGCAGTTCTGAGTTGTATAGGGATGCAGCATTCTGCCATGGGATGTAGTTTGCTGGGAACTCCAAATCACATATTACTATATTCGAATTCTTTGGATAATCTATCCCATGTGCCAGTGTGTTTAATCCTGAAGTAGTATTTGGTACAAAAGCATAATCCGCGGGATCTCCACCTAGCAATCTCGACAGCTTCGATTTTATCCCCTTGATCATTTCAAGAGTATCTTCGAAGTCACCCACAGCTTCAGTTCTATTCTCAAGATACATCTTCATAGCAGCAACTGCACTGGTTGGTGGAATCCCAGTAGCTGCATTATTTAGATATACCATCTCTTTGAGAGTGGGGAAATTCTGTTCGAGGACTTTTTCATCAATTTTCATTGTGATATCATCTGAATGAGTACTTTCTTGATTGATAAAGGTCACTCATTACATTCCCCTAAAGTTTAAGTCGTGCTAACGAGTTGTAAACTTTGGAGAGAGGTTTGTCAATATTCAGAAGGTTTCGCCGAAAAGGCAGGGAAAAGGAGAAAGAAAAAGAAGAACCAACTCCGTCTGTCGAAACCATCAAGTCAATCGGTGATCTAGGTAGTAAAAGTGGTATCGATTCAAACGTAGAGTTGTCTGCCAAACCTGAAGGCAGTCTTTTCGCCTCTGCTGCTGAGTTTCGAATTGATAGAGAAGCAACGAGGGATTTAGCAAGAGAAGCAAAAATCAGCGCTTATACTACTGCAGAGATTGTACCAGGGAAACTTCTGAAACGTGATGATGAAGGTCGAGTTCATATCAAAATCGTATTCTACGGTCCTTCGCTCTCTGGTAAGACAACTGCACTTCGTTGGTTATTTGCCAATGTAAGATCTCTGTCAAAGGGTAGACTTGTTGAAATTGCAGATGACCTTGGTCGTACTACCTTCTTTGATTTCGTACCAGTTACTGCGAGTGAGAAAATTGTCTTTGATGTATTCACAGTTGCAGGTCAAAGACGTCATGCACGAAGCAGAATCAGTGTTCTCAAGGATGCAGATGGAATAATATTCATGGCTGATTCTCGTCCTGAAATGATGAATGAGAACCTTGCATCATTAGAAGAATTACGAATTGCTCTTGGTACTGATAGATACTCAAACATGCCTATCGTGATAGCTCTAAATAAAAGAGATTTGCCGAATGCTCTCCCTGTTGATTATATGATTCAGATGTTGGATTTGGAAGGCTATCCGATGTTTGCCACAATTGCCACAGAGGGAACGGACTTGCTTAGGATGTTCCAAAGAGTATTGCGTGATGCACTAATCTTCAAAGTTGGAATTTAGAATTTCTCAGATATTAGTGGTAGATTTCCTTTCTCTAAATCTAGTATTAGTTTGATCAAATCATCGGCCGCCTGTTCCATTATCAATTTCCCTTTTTCCTTGGTAGCCTTTCTAGGATCACCATAGATGGCATTCGGAACAAGCTCTTTTCGGTATTGCCCACTAACTATTCTATACTTTGATGTTACCTTGGCTGGAGATGCATCATCCATATTTACAAGGTGCGGAGCTACATACATGACTTCAGACGTTTCGTCCTCAGCAGCATGACCTTCTGGAGTTTCAAGCACGATAGCCCTCGCACTCTCAGCTAGGTCTCTCCACCAATTCACAATTATTACAACACGTTCTCTTTCCAAAGTAGCACTCTTTGCAGCTGTTTCAATATGAGCTGAATTTCCTCCATGTCCATTTAGAACTAGAAGGTATCTAATTCCGTGTTTGAACACACCTTTCATTACGCTCATGTAGAAGTCCACGAGGGTTTGCGGGTCAATCGAGATCGTTCCTTCAAACTGATCGAAGATCCAGCTGTCTCCAAAGTTAATTGATGGTAATACCAGTGCGTTTGTCTTTTCTGCGGCTGCTTTTGCTAGGAATTGCGGCAGGATGTTGTCTGTACCTAGAGGTAGATGATTCCCATGACCCTCAAGGGCACCTGTAATCATAACTGCAACATGCGTTCTCTCTAAGGCTTGAAGAAAGTCTCTGTGGGATAGCTCTTGCCAACGGGGCATTGTCTTTCAACTTCCGTCTGTCACACCTATTAATTAATTCACTGCCGATATTTTGGACCTCTTACCGAAAAGGTAATTAAAAGACTGAGCTAGGCGGGACATCAATAGCCCCGTGGTGTAGTGGTCCAGCATCGGCGGTTCTGGCCCGCCGGACCTAGGTTCGAGTCCTGGCGGGGCTACCATCTCTTTTGAATGTAATATCATAGACCAAGAAGAGAAAATCTGGTTAGTATGAGATGGTTACGATAGGATTGTACATTCCTACCTTGCAGATTGAATTACACATGATGCGGTGGGTTTCGCAAGCTAACATAGACCTTGAGAGCAATCGTTTTGTATCCATTTTCGTCATTTTGGTTACGATTTATGTTAAATAGCATTATTTGGAGCTCCTTTCGATTTATAGAAAACTTCGACTCTTTTTACAATAAACTATAGATTTATAGGCTAGCTTACTCATTACTGAGTGTGACAGGTGACCCGTTATAAGAAGCTCAAATTGAGTTTCCTGTTATTTTGTCTGCGTCCCCCTCCCGGCGGCGAATGGCAGGATGCGGGTCCTGTCCACCCTATATCTATTTTTAATCAGTTCATCAGGGATGACAATCTTCTTATCTCGCCAACGGTAGATTGAATGCGGATGTATACACTATGGAACGAATAGAGCTTGGGTGGGATGACTTCTGGGCTCATCTTTTCAGAGTGAGGCACAGACGGTCTATCCCTGGTATTCAACACTATGACGACATAGTCGTTTCTTTTTGCATTAAGGTCCTGAACCTCAATGCAGGTGATGAAGTTCTTGATATTGCATGTGGGGCTGGAGATCATAGTGTATTATTCGCAAAGAAAGGTCTCACAGTATCGGGATTCGATCTGTCTGGCTCTCTCATTCGCTCAGCTGAAGAATTGGCGAGTGAGAGCAATGTCACTGTGAATTTTTACACTGGTGATATGAGAGAGATTAACTTCGTGCAACGATTCAAAGGTGCCGTACTTCTCAGTCATAGCTTTGGATTCTTCAATCACGAAGAGAATAAACGCGTTCTAGAGGGAACATACAACGCCTTGGTGAAAGGCGGAAAGATTCTTCTTGATCTTATGAATCCCTACAACCTTCCGCGTTTTCAGAAGACATGGACAGAATTCAAAGATGGCTATCTAATGAGTGAGCCTCACTTTCTCGACGCTCCTGCAGGGGTACTACGAGGTCGCCCTGCAACATTTATTGATGTGGAGAATGGAAAGGTAATCTTGATGAATCAAGACGCTTTGTCAAACAATGATATTCGCATGTACACAGCTCTTGAGATTAGAGAGATTCTTGAAGAGGTGGGCTACAAAAAGATCGATTTCTTTGGGGGAAATAAGCTACCTAGAATGCCATATACTGCATCATCTGAACGTATGGTTGTGGTCGCTACCAGATAGCTCCTCTGACGGAAATCTTTTAAATGTCCGATAAAGCAATCGCGCAAGCCATCAGTTGAATTACTGGTGACCCCGACCGAGTTTTCTCGCGTTAACCTCGAAAGTTGGGGATAGACAATTACAATATCAGATTAGAAATGAGTGTGAAATGAATGGTCAAGATCAAAGACCCAGATGCAATCAAAAGGCTCATCATGTCAGATGACTATGAGCACAAACGTATCATCAGCATCAGCGCGCACATCGACCACGGTAAGACTACCACATCAGACTATCTCATGCGCAGAGCTGGTCTAATGAGTGATGCTGCAGCTGGTCAGGCCCTTATGACTGACAGTGATGAAGAAGAACAGGCCCGAGGAATTACAATCTTCACCTCTGTGGTCCTACTGAACTTCGAGATTGAAGGCGAGGAATATCTTGTTCAATTATCTGATACCCCTGGACACCTTTCATTTACCGGAGAGGTATCACGTGCACTTCGCGCTAGCGATGGTGCTGTAATTCTAGTGGATGCTTTAGAGGGTGTTATGACCCAGACAGAAACCAACATTCGTTTGGCAGTTGGTGGTGAAGCATGTAAACCAGTGCTTTTCATCAACAAGGTTGATAGATTGATCAATGAGCTAAAACTCCCACCAAAGAAGGTCTATGAGCGAATTGACATCATTATTGCAAAAGTGAACGAGCTGATCAAGAAAGTGGCACCAAAAGGATATGCCTCCGATTGGAAAGTCAACTTTGCTGAGGGAAGTGTAGCTATTGGTAGCGCTAAGACTGGTTGGGCATTCACGATGAAAACCCTTGAGAAGAAGGGAATCAAGCCAGTTGTTGTCTTTGAGAAGTACAATGAGGGAGATGAAAGATGGCTAAGAGAAAACCTTCCCTTAGATGATGCACTTCTTGAGATGATTGTCAAGCATCTTCCCAATCCAAAGGAAGCTCAAAAATACAAGATTCCTAGAATATGGAAGGGTGATTTGGAAAGTACTGAAGGGAAAGCTCTGCTGGAATGTGACCCTAATGGACCACTTCTCGGAATGATTACAAAGATCTTTGTGGATCCAAAGAGCAAAAGACCCACACTAATTGGTCGAGTATTCTCAGGAACTGTCAAGTCAGGACAATCAATACGACTTGTGAACATGAAACAAAACGTTCCAATCAAGAGATTGGGTGTACAGGAAATCACCGATATTCTACCAATGGATGAAGTTCCAGCTGGTAATCTATTCAGTGTCTTTGGCTTTATGTGTCCATCAGGTGAGTCATTCGTTGAAGCAGACTCAAACATGTCTGGATTTGAACCAATAGAGTATGCCAGCGAACCCGTCGTAAGTAGAAGTATTCGACCTGTTGATCCTCAAGACATCGCGAAACTGGGTGATGTGGTATCAAAATGGATCATGGCTGATCCCACAGCTAGCTTCTACCATGATAAAGAATCTGGCGAGTATCGTTTGAATGGAATCGACCCTCTACAGATTGAGATACTGACCAAACGAATACATGAACAGGTTAAGATCCATGTATCTGAGCCAATCATCGTATACCGAGAGAAAATTATTCAACCCGGTGACGAATTCCATACCAAGAGTCCCAATGGTCACAATCGTATTCGTATGCATATCGAACCATTGGATGAAAAGACAGTAGACCTAATCAAGAAGAAGAAGATCACGAATGAGATGGGTGACCGTGAACGTGCTGCTATTCTTCGTGATGAAGCAGGCTGGGATGCAAAATTAGCAAGAAAGATTCTTGACATCTATGAGAGTTCAATTCTGGTTGATGCAATGAGTGGTGTACAACGCTTCGATAGAATCTGGCCTTATGTGCATTCAACTTGGCGTGAATTCATTGATCAAGGTCCAGTAGCTAGAGAACCCGTCATGGGTGTAAAGGTCGTAATCACAGATGCAACCATTCACAATGACCCAGCTCATACTGGTTACAATGAAGTTGCAACAATGACTAGTGCTGGTCTGAATATGAGCTTCCTATCTGCTAGACCTGCACTGTATGAACCAGTTCTCAATACGGACATCAAGACACCTACTGATACACAAGGTGGTGTAATCAAGGTACTGACTGGTCATAGAGGTCAGATTTTGACAATTGAAGCTGAAGAGGACAGTGTGACAGTTAAAGGAACTCTCCCAACAGCTGAAACCATTGGTATCGCTGATGAATTTCGTAGTGCGACTGCTGGAAGAAGCTTCTTTGGTTATGAATTCAGAGGATTTGAGCCACTCCCTGGTAATCTGCAGGAAGAGAAGATCCTAGAGATCCGAGAAAGGAAAGGAATGCCTGCAGAAATGCCAAGTATGAGCTCATGGAGTAGATGGATATACAAACGAACGTAATTGTTCTAGACTAATGGTGGCGCTTCAGAGCGTCACCTGTTTCTTCTTTTTTAGCAAATCTATTTGTACACTTAGTATTCCCTAGGCTAGAGCAAAAATGAAATTCGATGTGGAGAAAGAGCTTGAGAAATTGGTTTCTTATGATACAGTGAATGATCCCCGTATCGATAAACGACCCTCAGATGAGTGTGCAGGATATATCAATCGACGATTGGAGGATTTTGGTTTCATAACGGATCGAATTGAATCAGGAGGTTACTATACCTCATTTGGTAGGAGAGGACAGGGACAATTCAAGATTCTATTCCTTGCTCACTATGATGTTGTTCCAACAGGTAGTGGCTGGAAGACAGATCCTTTCTCCCTTCATATAGACGGTGATAGAGCCTATGGACGAGGTACTTGTGATAACAAGGGCAATATCGTTTCGATGTTGAAGCTCGCAGAATCCTACGATGCATCACCTTTGGAATGTATGCTAATGTTAGCGGCATCTGGAGATGAAGAAATAGGAGGATCTAATGGAGCTCAGCCTCTCATGGAATATCTCCAGAAGAATGGATTATTTCCTGATTACATAGTAATAGCTGATGGTATCAATCAGGTCATCATTCATAGAAGAAGGAACATCCTCCCGGCAATAATCAAAGCCAAGCAGGAAATAGCTAAGATTCGTGGAAAAGAGGAAACTGTCCGTTTTGAGACTACGATTTATGGGAGCGATTCCAGACATTCCGCATATCAGCGTCCTGGTGTAGATCGACATGCCCTTCTTGCGGCTTCCAAGTATCTCGATCTGAATGGATATACAGTTGTAAAAGGAATAAGAGGTGATTTTGTCAAAACCAATGTAATACCCGAATGGGTAGAACTCGATGTTATTCACCCCGATTCCGAAGGAGATGAAATAGAATACGATGAATCTCTGACTGGATTGGTTCGTGCTCTTCTTCCTCTGGCCTCAGCATCATTTCCGACTGAATATTCTGACCTTGGAACGGTGATATCTCCCAATCTTTTCGAACTCGAAGGTGATTTGTGGACCTTATACTGTGATATACGTTCAATGACAAATGATGGCGAATCAATAGAGAGAGCTTTTGCCAAAGCATTGGAAGGAAGGGTTGAAGTGTTCTCTTTGAAGGTGCATGACGGTATCGGATATGTGAACTCAAATACAGATTCGAAGTTGATTCGTGCAGCTGAATGGGCCCTACAAAAAGAAGGCATAAATTACAAATTGATAGAGGGCTATGGAGCTTCAGACTCTCGGTATTTTGCAGGGAAAGGGTCCGATCTATTTGATTTTGGTCCGCGAGGTGATAATCTACACGGTCCGAATGAGTGGGTTTCACTTTCTTCTCTTGAGGAGAATGCACGATTCTTTTACACTCTTATGGAAGTACTTCTGAGAAATCCTCTGTCCCACTGATTTTCGGAAAATCTGATAACCCCTGTGAGGATTTACTTCTCATTTGGGGTTATAGCTAAATCGAGTTTTTCGTCATCGAAGGTGTAGGTAGCTTTGAATTTACCTGCAGGATTCTTAACCTTCTTCAATTCAATAGTCAATGTTTCAGCTAAGATGTATTGCATATGAGATTCTACAGCGTCTGATAGTTTGCTACTAGACGAATATTGCACTTCTATCTCATCATTGATATTAAGTTCAGAGGTCTTTCTCAAATCCTGAACTCTACGTACGAAATCCCGTGCTAGTCCTTCAAGTTCAAGTGCGGGAGTGATCTCAGTCGTCAGGGATGCAACATATGAACCTTCAGAAGCTGTTGAGAATCCTTTCTTTGCTTCAACTTTCACTTCGACCTCATCAGGCAAGATTTCTAGCGTTTCACCATCGACTTCTACTTTGACAGGATCCCCTGCTTGCAGCTTAGTAGATGTTTCCTTCGCATCAAGTTCTAGAATTGCCTTCCTGATAGCAGGGAATCTAGGCCCATATTTCTGACCAAGCTGTTTTGGCAATGGCTTGAGCTCATAGTTGATAACTTCTGATACAACATCTAATAGACGAACAGTCTTTACATTCAGTTCATCGCTGAGAACATCTTCATAGCGCGAAACGATCTCCCGTTCTTTGTCCAAACCAACAGAGAAAGCGATTTCTCCTAGAGGTTGTCGGAGTTTCACATTTGCCTTATTCCTTGCCGCATGACCCAATGATACTAGTCGAAGGACTAAGTCCATCTCGGTATTCAGGTCCTGGTCAATGGCTTTCAGGTCACCTACCGGCCACTTACAATGGTGAACACTCTCAGGTGCTTTTGAGTCTACACTTCGGGTTAGATTTTGATACATAACCTCTGATACAAAGGGCACAAAAGGTGCAAGCAAACGTGATAGAGTTGAAAGAACCTTGTATAGTGTATCGTATGCTGCATTCTTATCTAGCATTATCTCCTTACTCTCAGTTTTCTCTGCCCAGAAACGTCGACGGCTTCTTCTGAGATACCAATTACTTAGCTGGTCGATAAAGCGATCTACTTCAGCTGTCGCCATATTTGGTTCATATGATTCCAAATAGTTTGTGACACTTCTAACTAACTCGTTCAATCTTGATAATATCCACTTATCCAATGGACTTGGTGATTTCTTCAAGTCATTTCTTGGATTCCATCCATCTATATTCGCATAAGTAACAAAGAAGGAGTAGACATTCCATAGTGGTATGAGAAACTGTCTCCTTACCTCATCTGCACGGTGATATCCAAAACCCAAGTCTTTCTCAGGTTTATGATCACAATACAGCCATCGCATCACATCGACACCCATCTTATTAGCGGCATCATCGAATTCTACCATATTTCCCCAAGACTTATGCATAGGCCTACCATCTTCAGCTACAAGTGTGGCATATGTAAACACATCTTTGAATGGTGCCTTTCTTTCAAGTATTGTACTCATAGCGAGAAGGCTATAGAACCAATTTCGAAACTGCCCTGGGAAACTCTCACTGATCAGCTCTGCTGGGAACCAAGTCTTCCAATAGTTTCTATCCGAATTATATCGTAAGGTGCTCATTGCTACAATTCCCGCATCAAGCCAGGGATTCCCCACATCTTGGATTCTCTTCATAGATTGATTGCATTTTTTGCATTTTATTTCGACTGCATCAATGAATGGTCTATGTGGCGAGTGTCCTTCGAATATATCCCATCCCGATGTAGCGCGCTCCTGCAGCTCTTCCTTGCTTCCTATCACCTCAAAACCACCACAGCTTGAACACTCCCATATGGGTAGAGCGAGACCCCAATACCTCTTCTTAGATATCATCCAATCATCCATGTTCCTTAGCCAATCTAACTCTCTTTCTTTGCCAAATGATGGATACCAGTTTGTCTGATCTATGACGACCTCCATTATCTGATATCGTAGATTCTCTTTCTTCTGCTTCTCGGTCACATCTTCGTATGGGATGTCAAACTTCTTCCCCATTGAGATGAACCATTCATCCACGAGTCGAAAGACTAATTCCTCTTGACATCTCCAACATACAGGATATCTGTGAGTGTAATCCTTTACGGAATAGGTTAATCCTTTCTTTTTGAGATCATCAAAGATTGGTTTACGAACATCATTTACGTTCATTCCTGATAGCCAATCATAGCCATCAAGAAATATCCCATTTTCAGATAGTGGAGCTATCACTGCAAGGTTCTCTTCTTTAGAGAGTTGGAAGTCCTCTGCACCACATCCTGGTGCAATGTGAACAATTCCGGTACCTTCTTCTTCGCCAACCTCATCCCATAGGACAACTCTGTGATTTCCAGACACTCCAGCATCTTTCTGAGCTGGTAGCTCGTCAAAAGGACCATTATAGATCCATCCATCCATATCTGCACCATAGAGTTCCTCCTCTACCACGTAATCGCCCTTCAACATATGAAGAGTGCCTCGGCTCAAGTAGAGTATCTCATCGTTTTGGCGGACCTTTACATACATTAAATCTGAGCCAACAGCTGCCGCAACATTGCTACTGAGTGTCCATGGAGTTGTTGTCCAAACAAGAAGACTTTCTCCATCTCTATTGACTAGCGGAAATCTCAGGGTTATGCTAGGATGCGTGAGTTCACGATAACCTTCGGTAACTATCTCGTGTTGACTGATTCCGGTTCCACATCGTGCACACCAAGGAATGACATCCCTGCCCTTGTATACCCATCCTCTATCGTGACAAGACTTTAAGACACTCCATATAGTGTAGTTATTCTCTTCTGAGAATGTGAAGTATGACCCTCCCAATTCAGGCATTCCCAATCTACCAACAAGCTCCTCAACCGTACCGGTGACTGGCCCTTCAACACCTTCAATGGTTATCGTCTTTAGGGGATCCTTCCCTAATTCTTCATGCAGAAGATTCAAAGTTTCAAGATTATTCCAATCCATCCAATACCCAAGACGTATACTCTGTTCTGTTTGTCTAGCTGCATATTTCAGAACCCGTTGCTTGCAAAGTAGTATGAATTTTTCAAGTCCAAATTCCTCTATATCTCGCTTGCTTTTAAAATCCATATCACGTTCTACATTGACTTCAACCCAAAGCCCCTGACAATCAAAGCCATTCTGATATCTCGTGCGATGACCTTGCATTGCTTTGAATCTGTTATAGAGATCCTTGTAAGTGCGCCCCCATCCATGATGTACACCCATGGGATTGTTTGCGGTTATTGGCCCATCAAGGAATGACCATATAGGATCTTTTGCCCTCAATTTCCTTAGTTTATCAAATGCTTGAGTTTTTTCCCAAAATTCTAATATTTCCTCTTCTTGAGCAATGAAATCGACTTGATTTGGTACTGGCTTGAACATTGGTATCACTAACCTTGTTTTCGAGAATGACTATTGCGTTCAAAATCAACATCGAGATAATAATTGGATAAGGATGTCATCCGTAGTTTCATCTTGTGCAACTTTGAATGCTCATCAGAATAGCTACCAGGCACGCAAGTAGAGAATGGACTACAAAGTGGTTCATATGTGCTAATGAATTTGGCAATCCATCCTTTTCACCTGATTAATTACTCACACATCGTTGTCAACTCCGTTAAAAACCTTAGGCTAAATGATGTTGACCATATTATGATCAGAATGTAGGTGCAACCAACACTTAATTGGCACTTGAATTTCTAAATCAATTGGATACAAATTATTCTGACCGTGGTGAGCTAATATGAGTAGTTTAGAAGAAAGATCCTTAGACAATCTTGCTGATGTCGTATATAACGTGATGTGGCAAGACCTTCTTGAAATCTTTAGGGTGATATACAAGAAAATGGAGTCAGAGGGCAAAGAGGCCGTGAAGCTTGCATTTGAATCAGCTAGAACTAGATTCATTGAAGGTCCCTTCGCTGATTATGTCGAAGTACGATGGGGTATGAATCTTTGTGTCCACTGTAATGACGATAATATCGAGAAAAATGGTATTGCATATGTAAAACCGAATGGCGATGGACTTGAATTCAATCAGTGCCTGAACTGTCGAATTGGCATTCTCTACGATTTAGTCACAGCAAAAGCAACTATGGATAGTTATGTGATTGGACTTGGAAATCCCGGGCAATTCAATGGTATGTCCTTTTTCTGGGTGTCAATTGGACCCAACGAAATGAAATCATTCCAGCCTGTCTATGAAGTCGTAAAAGATGGACAATGGATCGGTTCTGTATCATTAGATACTGAGTATCATACTCGCTTCTTACCCTTTGAATCAATGCTAGAATCTAACACTAGAGGCTCTCAAGAACCTTGGACAGACAACATTCCCCCCGATCTCCAAGAGGCAATTAATCAATTCATTTCTGTGGCAAAAGAACAGATTGAGGTAGCTCTCGCGATCAAATGAATTCTATTGGTGGGTGATTTCTATACCAGAAGAGAAGCTTGTCAGAGATGGAATTCCTGAAATAATTGAAAAATCCGGAGGGGCACCCAAGTTACGTATTGCGACTGGTGAGGAATTGGATCTATTCCTACGTATGAAAATCGTCGAAGAAGCTCAGGAACTCCTTGAAACCGGTGACATTGATGAGATTGTAGACATTTATGAGGCGTTAGAAAGCTTTGCAGTTCATAGAAAAGTTGACAGTGGTTTACTAGAAACACAGAAACTAGCAAAGAAATTAGCTCGTGGAAGCTTTACAAAAGGCTTTGTTTTAGAAATCGAATGATGCACTTGTATCTTCCCCCTTATCATACTCTGAAACATCGGACAAAGGTTATATTCTAATTTTTTCCGAAAAAAGGAAGAATACCACCCTGTCTAGTGGTGGTTCCATGTGGTCATGGAGTGAATGATAATGGCAACCGATAAAGTAAAGCCGGTACCAGAAGTGCCCCCCACACACGAAGATGGTGGTTCACTATCTAGGTATCACGTTGAGAAATATCCCGTAAGAGAATTACCCTATACCACTCAATCTATTTGTCCCGAGTGTTTGATAGGAGAAGACAAAGTCAATGTTATTGATGCTACTGTCTATGAGGAAAATGGCAAAGTCATGTACAAGAAGACTTGTGATAAACATGGGGAGTATGTTGATGTTTACTGGGGCGATGCTGACATGTTCAGAAAAGCTCAAACCTGGTGGTACAAATCTGTTGGACTTGATAATCCTCGAACAGAAACTGTGAAGGGATGTCCTGAAGATTGTGGGCAATGTCCTGATCACAAATCACACACCGCTCTTGCACTTTTAGATGTGACTAACCGTTGTAACCTCCGCTGTCCCATTTGCTTTGCAGTTGCAGCCGAGGGTGGTACTGTCTATGAACCCACTGAAGAAGAAGTTCTACAAATGATGCGGAATCTGCGGAGCAATGAGCCTGTTCCAGCTCCTGCATTGCAATTCGCAGGTGGTGAACCAACAGTAAGTAAGAACCTTCCCAAGTATATTCGATGGGCAAAGGAATTAGGGTTCAAGCATGTACAGATCGCAAGTAATGGTATTCGAATTGGTAAAAGCAAGGAATACCTCCAGGAACTCAGAGATGCTGGACTATCTACCATTTACATGCAGTTCGATGGCATTACTCCAGAGCCGTACATTGCGGCAAGAGGTAGCAACCTGTTACCCATCAAGAAACAGGCACTACAGCATGCCAGAGAAGTTGGGATGGAATCAATCGTGCTTGTTCCCACTGTTGTCAGAGGTGTGAACCATGATCAGCTTGGTGGTATCATCGAGTTTGCTGTGAAGAACCATGATGTTATTAGATGTGTTAATTTCCAACCAGTAAGCATCACTGGTCGTATCGATCACTCTGAGCGTGAGCAAATGAGAATAACAATTCCTGATGCGATACATCTCATAGAAGAACAGACTAATGGCATCATCCCAAAGGATGCATGGTATCCAGTACCTGCGATGATGCCTGTAGGTCGCGCACTAGGCCTTATGAAAGGTGGTCCAGAGCTTGAGCTGAGCTCTCACTTTGCCTGTGGAATGTCCACATTCATCTATATTGAAGAAGATGGATCATACCGTCCAATCACAGAGATTCTCGATGTCGATGCATTTCTTGAGCTTCTAGAAGAGATTGCCAATCTCTTTGCAGATGAGAAGCGTGCAGCGAGTAAGCGCGCTAAGGCAAAATTGGCAGCGGGTGCCCGTCATATCAAGAAGAAAGGTATCCTTAAGGATCTACTCAGTGCATTCTTGAATCGTGGTGACTATGACTCCCTTGCGAAATTCATGCGCAGAATTATCATGTTAGGAATGATGCACTTCCAGGATCCCTACAACTTTGATCTCGAACGTGTGCAGCATTGCGATGTCAACTATGCTGTTCCTGATGGTAGGATTATTCCCTTCTGCACAATGAACACCATTCATAGATCCAGGGTAGAAGACAAGTTCTCTCAACCCATAGATGTTTGGCGTGGAAAACACAAGCCAACTGAAGTTGAGGAAGAGAGCATTACGACACCATATGTTGCTAAGGATTAAGCATTATAAAAGATGGTCCAAAAGGCCATCTTCTTCCTTATTTTTCTCGTATGGCGGATAAAAAACAGAAGATGTGTAACTTATAATGTTACAATTTTTAACTTATTTATTCCACAATTCATGTTTCAGTAACATCTAATTTCTAAAAGTAAAAATATATACCACTTTATATTTCGATTCGTAATTAAAAAACACCATAAAATATCCGTTAAGTAACAATTCATCCCCAAAAGAAAGAGTTAATAACATCCTTGAGAAACCTTAAAGGAGGCTAATATCTGGTAGGTGTGTCAGGGACATTCCTACCTGCAAACATGGGTATAAATGCAAGGCGGGTGCGTGGGCTAGTTTTTCGTTACATGCCCTCAATTACGAAACTCCCCCCTCCTACCACGATTTCCCACGAACCCGCCACCTACCGCGCAAC
>JAEORN010000255.1 GCA_016840825.1 Candidatus Thorarchaeota archaeon
ATCAATAGACAGGTATCTGTACTTTCAGAATTAAAGTCACACGCTCCTCCCAATTCACCTGTGAACCTCCTCAATTCCATTCATGAAGGTGTCATGCAGGCTATCGAGATATTTGGAGCACAAGCTTTCTATGTACATGAACCTGATGTGAGAATTGTACCGTATGTTAAAGCAGATGAATATCTTAAGATCATATTCGTGAATATGATTGCTTTCGCTTTGGAGATGGGATCCTATCCCACAATCGAGTTTGAAATATTGACTCCTCAAATCCAATATGTAGAGATTCTCTGTCGATTAAGAGGTATTATAATCGCTTCCGATATTAAGGATTCATTGATTGGTGAGATGAATCCACAAAAGACAATCTTGGGATTGGATCTATTTACAATACGTCTCTTGATTGAGAAATATGGTGGGATAATCTCATATGAGGAACTAGGACCTTCGGATATTCAACTTAAGTTGCAAATTCCAACGGTTATCGGTTAGAAAATCTACACGATGCAATGAATATCTACCAATGAAGTTTCTATTTGGTCAACAAACTTCTTGCCTTGTCCAAAGCTTCCTTTGCTTCCTCTTGTTTTCCTTGCTCCCGTAAGACAATTGCTAAACCTGTCCAAGCTAGCTCATAGGTCGAATTCAGTTCTATGGCTTTTCTGAATGGTTCCTCAGCTTCATTATGTCTGCTCAGTCGACCTAAAAGATTCCCAAGATTATACCATGTTTCAGCGGATGAGGGCTGCAATGATGCTGCTTTCCTTAACGCTTGTTCTGCATCTTCATCTTTTCCAAGAGATACTAAAGTAATGCCAAGATCATGCCAAGCTCTTGCATTATCCTCATCGACCCCGATAGCGTTCCTGTAGGCATTTTCCGCAGTTTGAAGTTTTCCCTGTTTTCTGCATGCATCTCCGAGGTCAATCCAGATCTGAGTGTCATTTGGCTTTAGTTCAACTGCTTTTGTTAAGATTAATTCAGCTTCATGATATCTCTCTAGTTGATTGAGAGTGGAACCTAGATTTCCCCAAGACATTGCTAGCTCAGAATCGAGCTCGATTGCTTTTCTGAATGCCTGTTCAGATTCTCTATACCGTCCACCAAAACCGAGAACAATTCCAAGTTCATTCCATGAGATTGCATATGAGGGATTCAAATCAATGGCTTCTCGAACTGCTTCCTCTGCATCCTTTAATCTACCCGATTGAAGGAGTTCGATGGCGAGATTGAGCCATTCCGAAACCTCTGATTGATTTGACAGTAATAGTCCTCCATCTACTCAAATTTTCCTATCCTGTCAGTTAGAATTCTATCTTAAGTATATGTGACATGTCCATAGCAGACAGCTATGTACTATTTGAACTCGATTTGAACTCTCGAAGATATATCCAAGGATGAGCTTCCTATAGCTAGCTCAAATTCGCCAGGCTCTAAATACCAATCATGGCTTGTTATCTCATAGAACATTAGGTCTCTCGCCTTTATAGGAACTGAAACAGTTTTCTTTTCTCCCGGTTGTAAAGCCACCTTTTGGAAACCGACCAATTCCTTGGGAGGTCTCTGGACCGAACTCTCTATATCATGAGAGTATACCTGAACGACTTCTGCTCCCAATTGATTACCTACGTTTTCAACCTCAACATTGACTGAGAATTGTTCATTTGCACTGGATAATCTATCAACACTTGGTTCTGCTTGTTCGATTTCGAATGATGTATATCCTAATCCAAATCCGAATGGGAATAATGGTTCTATTTTCTTCTGTTCGAACCATCGATATCCTATGAATATCCCTTCATCGTAGAACACTCGTTTCTCTTCGTCACCAGGATAGTTCCTTGCTTCACCAGTGCTATGCGCGGGAGAGTCTGTAAGTTTCTGTGGGAAGGTGATTGGTAATTTTCCAGAAGGATATTGATCTCCGAACAAAATATTCGCAATAGCTCTACCACTTTCCATCCCCGCATACCAAGCGTCAAGAACCGCAGGAACATTGTCTATCCATCCTTCCATTGAGATTGGGCTTCCAGCGATGAGTACAACGATGGTGTTTGAATTTACCTTTGCAGTTGCATTGATTAAATTCACTTGCTCCTCCGACAATGCAAGATCTGAGCGGTCATATGTTTCTGAATCTTTCCCCTTATCATGATTCAAACCAACAAAGACTACTGCTGCATCTGCTTTCGATGCATCTGTAACAATGGTTGCTTTTCCTTTGAGCTTCTCTCTCATTCCATCCAGAGGAGTTATCTCATAAGGAGGCTTGACCGCTGAAGATCCACCATAGAGAAATCTGCCAAATTTCTTCTTCAAATTAGGACCTAGTAGGGCAATAGATTTGATGCTATCCAAATTTAGAGGTAAGAGATCTCCCTTATTCTTCAGAAGAACCATTCCTTCTTCAGCAATCTTTCGAGAAAGTGATTGATGTTCCTTTGTATTCAGAAACCTTTGCTGAACCTCTGATCGGTCCTGAAAAACTTCGGTAAGAAACATGATACGTAGCAATCGAAAAACCAAGTCATCAAGGGTTTCTTCAGTGAACTTTCCGTCCTCGAACTCTCTTCTCAGTGTCTTCTCTTTGTACCTGATTGAAATAGGCATCTCCAGTGAAAGTCCACCATTGATGCAACCCGATGCGGTTTCAATTGGTCTAGTAGCAAACCAATCGGAAACGACAAATCCTTTGAATCCCCATTCCTCCATTAGAATATCCCTGAGGAGATATCTATTCTCACAACCATAGAATCCATTGATCTTGTTGTATGACCCCATGACAGAGTATGGTTCTGCTTCCAGTACTATTTCTCGGAATGCCCGTAGGTAAATTTCATGTAGAGTTCTCTCATCAACCTCTGAGCTGCTGATTCTTCTATCTATCTCTTGGTTATTTACAGCATAGTGTTTGATGCATGCAGCAATACCAAGGCTTTGTACACCTTTTACTAGAGGGATAGCAAGTTCCTTTGTGAGATATGGGTCTTCGCTGAAGTACTCAAAGGTCCTTCCATTAAGAGGAGTTCTAGAGATATTTATTCCTGGAGCAAGAAGCATGTGGCGATTTATTGCTCGTACCTCTTCAGCCATAGCGATTCCCATTTTCTGTGCAAGCTCTCTATTCCATGTAGCAGCTAGAGATATCGTCGCGGGGAATCTCGTACATTTCGTAAATCCGCTCGAGTGATATGCAAGACCTAACGGTCCATCTGTCATTCTGAAAGATGGAATTTCCAAGTGTTTCATGGGATTGGTTGAATAGAATCTACGAATACTTGAGCTCGTGAGAATCTTGAATTTGTCTTTGAGGTCCATATTCGAGAGGATTACTCTAGCTTTCAATTCAGCTGTTTTTTCGTCCATACTCCATTTCTCCTTAATAAGAATGAAAGGGTATCCAAATACATTGGCATCGCAATTAGTTTCTTAATCACCAACCGTGCATACCAAAAAGGTAGATTTGCATTGGTTATTTGTACTTTCTTCTGAGATGCTTCTATATACTATCCTTTGATTTCTAATGAGTGAGGTTTGAAATGGATTGTTTCACTATTCAGTTGGTACGACATCGCTCACCTCTTCAATCATGCGTTGTCTCATGAATGCATAGATTACGACCGCACCTACTCCAACTCCTCCCACCAATAACAGAAGAGGAGTTAGGAAATCAAATGGGACCGCTTCGACTGGTGGAGCTGCAAATGGATTGGTTCCCTCGAGGTATTCCTCATAGTTGGTTTTACCATCTCCATCTGAATCAACATTCGCATCATCAAGCAATGGGTTGAGATGATTCATGATTTCCCAAGCGTCTGGCATATTATCTCCGTCTGAATCTATGTTTGCTGGATTCAGTCCATATTGATATTCCTCGTAGTTCGTTAGGTTGTCTTCGTCAAGATCATCATCCGCATCATCTAGAAGTGGATTTAGTCCATACATTGATTCCCAACCATCCGGCATGAGGTCTGCATCGGAATCGATGTTTATTGGTGATGTGCCAAGTAGCATTTCCTCATAGTTCGATAGTTCATCACCATCGTAGTCAAGTGAAGCATCATCAAAGAGTGGATTCAGCTCATTTGCTACCTCGTAGTCATCTGGCATCTGATCTTCATCAGAATCTGTGTTATTTGCAGATGTCCCAAGCTGATACTCCTCGAGATTTGTTAGCGTATCATTGTCGTAGTCAAGGGAACTGTCATCTGATAATGGATCAAGTCCATTTGATATCTCATACCCATCTGGTATAGAATCGGTGTCCGAATCTGCATTATCTGGCAAGAGTCCTAATTCATACTCCTCAAGATTAGACAATCCATCAGAATCCGCATCATACCAGCTATCATCAAAGAGAGGGTTCAATCCGTGCTCTACTTCAAATCCATCAGGCATTTGATCCGAATCAGAGTCAGGATTTCCTGCCAATAGTCCTAGATAATATTCTTCCATATTTGTGAGATTATCAGAGTCCGAATCAAGAGCGCTGTCATCGACAAGCGGATTGAGTCCGTTCTCGACCTCATAGAGGTCAGGGAGTGCATCATTGTCTGTATCTATTGAATATGGATTGAGACCGTGTACTATTTCCCAAATATCATCCAGCGTATCTCCATCATTGTCAATGCTTGAGATTGGGAAAAGGTCTGCAGCAATAGTTGCTCCATCAATCGCGTAGGCTCCACCATCTGGCACCCGGTCTGACCAATAGTTGCCGGTTGCGCTGTAGGGGTCATACCATTGATTTGGTGTTGCTCCCTCATCGAATGCTTGAGTTGAGCCATCGTTGTTATCGAAGAAGAAGCAGTGATGGATGGACGAGTCAAGGCAATCCTCAAGATAGAGTGCATACAAAACATTCTCTATGAAGATGCAGTCCGTGATTGTCGCTCTTTCGCAATCGAACATGTAGATTCCATCCCATATATTCCGAAAGATTCTGTTCTCACTGAGAACTGCATCATTAGTAGTGCTGATTGAGATTCCATATTCGCCATTACCAGCAATATAATTCGACACGAATGCGGGACTAGTTGCAGATGTGCAGTATATGCCTCGTTGCACGTTATTGCTACAGTTGTTGTTCTCAAACAGTATGTAATATATACTGCTCATAGTGATGCCGATTTTTCCATTCCATGAGCAGGTGTTATTCTTGATGACGACTCCTAGAGACAATGACACGTATATGCCGTATTGACCATTCCAAGATGCGTTGTTGTTATAGACGACTGATTGGTCACAACTTGACAATATCATTCCCCATTGTTCGTTGAAGTTGAATTCACTATCTCTGACGGTAGAATAGTCACCAAGCGAAATTCCATAGACATTTCCAGAGCTTTCCGAATCGTTGACCAAACAGTAGCGTGAAAGCACCATTTCCATTCCATAGTCAAGACAGTCATTGGTAGTCACGCTGCTTAAAGAGGAATTATCACAATACATGAGTAAAATGCCTTTATAGTTAGTTGAGAAATTGCAATCTGTTATCTGAAGTCCTGTGCAGTATTTTGCCCATATTCCGATGGCTGTGTTGGAGCAATCTATTGAGCTAATGGCAGCATTTTCACAATTATATAGGAATAGCTGACCATAAGGTTCTGTGAGATCAAGGCCATCTGAATCGTAGAAGAAGCCAATCGGTTTTCCATTGACTGTGTTGCTTGTGATATTGTTCATATGATCTATGAAATCTTGGGCATCGATCATTTGAAGATATATCCCATCGCCAATGAACTCGTTAGCGAAAAGTGTGATGTTACTACTAGATGGAATTGAAACTCTCCGTTTATTACTGTCGATGATGTGATTCTCCGAGAGATATACATCGTGAGATGATGAGAGTGTAATCGCTTCGCTATTTCCTTCAAAGGTACTATTAGATAAGGTCACATTGCTAGCAAGCAAATCACATCCTTGGAGTGCATTGAAAGAGCAATTGAGTCTATCTAGAAGGCAATCATTAGACGTAACTCTGACTCCTATGTACTTATTTTGAGAACTGGATACATTTCGAATAATAGTCGATGGACTCGAATCTAACCATATTCCATTTTCATCATTTGCGTTTGAAGTTGAATTTGCTATCGTACACTCGTCGCAATACTTGAAGTAGAACCCGTTGTACGCTGCTGAGCAATTCAGATTGACAAATACGACACGTGTACAGTCTATCGCAATGACCTGGCCATAGTTTGTGGATTCTACATAATCCGACTGGCTTAAGATAAAGCCAATTGGAAGACCGTTCACGCTATTTTCAGCAAGTGTATATGTTCCATAGTTGGGGATAGAACTCTCAGAGATTAGTAGACCATCTTCAATGAATGTGTTGTTTTCTATAGTGGTGCCTGAGGAGAATATGAATCGCAACCCCCCCGCATTTAGATAGAACGTGTTGTTCGCAATGGTCGAACTAAGACTTTGTGAAACCTGAAGTGCCATTCCTGTGTTATCATAGAATCTGTTGTATTTTATCACCGATGTGGAATAAATCACCTCGATTCCAAAGGAACTGCAAAGAGTGACATTGTTTCTCATGATTGTTCCAGGTGAGGTGTCGATTGACATACCACGTGTGTTGTTTATAATTTTGTTATCAATTAGACTTGGACTACTGCAAGTATCTAAGAAGATACCGTCTTGGTTATTCTCGATGCAAGTCGTGTTACTGATTTCAATGGCATCTGAAAGGCTAATTTCAATGCCATGCCACCAATTGGCAGAGCATGTCGAGTAGTGTATTTCTAAACCATCTGCCTCTTCTCCACCAATGCCAATTCTGTTATAATCACAAATCGTGTCATTCACTATTGCATCAAGGGAAGCAGAGGTAACATCTATTCCATACAAGGTATTATGGTATAGACTACAATTATGTATTAGTACATCTGAGCTTTGATCAACATAGATTCCGTAATGATTCCAATCAGTTGTACTGTTGCGAATGATGGTCTTAGATGAATCCAAGAGGTATATCCCTACGATGCTTCCATCGCAGTAGCTATTGTTCACAAGAACTTCGTTTGTTGCATTAACTGAGATTCCATGTCCGCAGGTCGTAGTATAGACATTATCAATGGTTGCTGTTCCTGATGCGACAGTGTCAATATCGATGCCTTTGTTGCTCTCAGTTCTAATCCAGCAATCTTGAATCTTGAAGAACTCTGTCGTTCCAGTGATACGTATACCTGTCACTCCGGATGTTGTGATGTTCCATCCCCCAAGGATCCAAGGGTCTCCAGAAGATCCACTACCCCCCACTGCAACTGCTGCAAGTTCCCCATCATTCTGGATAACCAGAGATGAATGCGGAGTATAGCTTGGCGCAAAGATGTGTACATCATGCTGTGGAGCAATTGTATCGGTCTGTGTAGCTAAGGGTTCTATAGATATCCCCGATATACACAGGATTCCTAAAAGCGTGCACATTATTATCGAGAGATCTTTCCTATATCTCACTATCCTTCCCCCGAAACGCGAATTGATTTGAACATGTATACCCTTTTTTGCATAAAAATATGCTTTATCGATAAAACTATCAAATATACTATCATAAAATTAGCTAATGACTAATTGTTGCATCTATCTTCTCTTGCGATTCTCATACTACCGATGTACAGGTTTTCTATAATTTTGTAGTAATAGGTATTCTATGCAAATTCAAGAAGAGTTGATTGATTGAGTAGAACCATTGAAGGTCAAATACCTGCTGCAGCGATCATCTCTCTAAGTCGTATTCTTCCTATGCGTGGAAATTTCTTCACAGGATATGATAGGAGCACATCAACAGAACAAGGGAATGGTGCCTTCTTCAAAGCAACAGATATTCGTTCGGCATCACGAAAATGTTCGGTCACGAACTTTGCAAATAAAACCGGTTCTAAGGCAGAGTAGAAAGAATACCAATATTCTAGAGGGAACTCATTTCGAAACCACTCTTCAATTGAATCTCTATCAGCCATTTTCTCGTCGTATGAGATCTTTAGGTAGAATTCCGTATTTGAGCCAAGGCTTAAATTCCATCTCGTCGCAAACCAAAATGCCTCGCTCTCTTGCATCTCTTGAATGGCTCTACTAACGCGTCTTGCTGTCATACCTGTCTTTTCAGAAATCTCACTTATCTGCATTCGAGCATCATCCAGAAGACATTTCAAAACTCTTAGGTGCATCTTCTTCAGTTCAAATTTCTTCCCGCGATTGGTGATGATGGTGTGTAATTCAATCTTCGTTACAGGTTCTAGCTTCCTAAAGAACACACCAAGGTCCTGCAAGCTCTCTGTACACGTGTATTCACAATGGACTAAATACAATCTACCTTCACTAGTGACTACCTGACCAGCTTGAACAACATTCACATTGGAGCCAATTTTTGGAATGAACTTATCTTCTTCTTCTGAACCGTCGGTATAGATCATTGCGATAAGGTATTCAGAATCCATCATTGCAGGTTTCAGAATAATATCGAATTCTTCAATGACTCCCTCAGATAGAAGTTTCTCTAATCTTTTTCGCACCGCTGTCGCAGTAATGCCCAAATTCTCTGCTAGTGCTTGATAGGATAATCTACAGTTAACATCAAGTGCAAGTAAGATGGTTTTATCTAGATTATCCACGCTGTCCACCCATTGATTAGCAAACACTCAATTATCATGAGCTAGTAATGAATCATACTACTCGATTTCTCTATGGTGGTAAAAGCGCTCTAAATAGATTATCATTTGGGGTGCTTTGAATCATCTTTGACGCACAGAGAATACATCCTGATCCAATGACTGAAAGTGAGAATCCATGATCTCTCAAGTTCTGAAGATATCGGATATAATCAGCTAACCTATCGATGACATCTGAAGTGCTTTGGTCATCACAAGTTTCTGAATTTGAAACAAACACCTCCACTTCGATGTTGTTGGTATTTTCATTCTCTCTTGGTTCTACGAGAATTCGAACCCAATCATCCCGATAGATCACACATGCATTTTCATTGCAAGTCGTATGATTCGTGAAATTCGAGGTTGCTTCAATGAATTTTCCTTTCAGACTAGACAACATGGCTCATTCCACATGTCATAACCTATGAAATCAAATATCAAATGCCCTAAACCAGTAAGTTTGGAAAGTAGCTAGTTTTGATATAGTTTCAGCAGTTCTCAGAATCAACTGAATTTCCTTTGTATTATTACTCCTCCCACTATGATGACTGAAGTTGCTCCTATTGCTCCTGAAACAAGAGGCAAAGTCAGATCAATAGGAGGTGATTGTGTCGTATCAGTAGTATCATTCACTTCTTCAGGGATGTTCATAGGATTCTTCCAATAGTATGGATTTTGAACCAACTCAATATATTCGGATGGACTCCATTCAGAGACCATGAAAGGACCTGAAACTACTAGATCCTGATCGTAAATCTCTGAAGGTACAAGAATCGATCCTGTAAATGAATCAACTAGCACAGAATCGTATTGATCAGGAACATGAGCGGGAATGATAGGAATGAAGCAAATCTTATACCAATACCAGAAGGACTCTTCTGTGAATTGAATCTCAACTTCTGATGGATTTCTGACTACGCACCTGTACATGTCAGCGAGTTCTTCATGTACACCAGGATGGTTTATACTATACCAGTTAATTGAGAAAGCGACATCCTCAGCTGTCAGAGGAGTGCCATCACTCCATTTTGCATTATCAACTACCCTGATCAGAATTCTGGTATTTCCCTCAGGAATACTGGGATCATCATCATATGTTTCGATGGTATAGCTTTCTGCCAGCCAGTTGATCGCATTGAGATTGGTGTCCAGTGCTGCTAATGATTCCACCAGTAGATCCATATGACCGCAGGTTGAGAAGAAGTTTTGAGTATGAATTGCAAAGGTTTGATGTGGAAGGTATATTCTTAATTCGCCACTACCTCTATCTCGTATTGTCCCAACTGTCAAAGTTCCGCCTGTTGAGTTCTCAGTATAATTGAAGACTTTGAGATAACTGAACATGCTATGGGGACCATAGGATGGATGTTCTACGAATCCCTCGAAGATGTCTGTTCGATATGCGGAGAAAAGTGGCATCTGCATGATTGGGATACCTGGTGCATCCTCAACAAGTATGTATTGTGCCTCTTTCATAGCTTCTGTTACCTCATCATAATTGGTAGAGTGAAGTATAGTGTCTACAAGCGCATCAAATGTTGAGTTGTTCCAATCAGTGCGATAAGTCGGCCAATATCTGAACCAAGAGTCTAACGTATAATCATGTCCTAACATACCGAGGATGTATAGACCGAAATCTAGATTATTTGACCTCTCAACCCCAAATGCGAATGCATCCCAATCTCTTTTTGAGTGTGCGCTCATATTCATGGACTCGAAGGCATCTACTACTAGATTTGCGGCATCTTCAAGTAATGGACCTCCTCCTTCCTGGCGATTGAATTCAACTTCTATTGATGGAATCTCTTCTCCATGTGGGCCTTCTCTATATCCGTCGTGGTCTATATCGATGAATCCCAGATCGTCGAGAATCTCATTCGCTTTCTCGACATCCGCGTCGTAATAGTGATAGTCCATCTCTGACTCAATTGAGAAGGGAAGGGGGGAAATTAGATAACTGTCATGTACACGTGTACCTTGTAGTATGTTCATCGCAGTCTTATTTATCGCATGATGAAGGGCTTTTCTAACACCTGAGATATTAAATGGCCAATTAGAATCCTGACAGTTGATCTTTAGTTCCCAGACTGCACTTCTCCAGAAATCTACTCGTTCAATATTCTCAGATTCTCGAAGTGTTTGAATATCATCGGTATCATGCGTCTGTGTCGTCATCATATCGATGTCGCCATCAACCAAAGCTCTGACCTGAGCCCGATAATCATCATCGGTATCACTTCCATTGATAGCCACGTATCGAATTCGATTGAGATACGGTCCTATCCACACATCATCTGATGGCTCGGATTGTGCAGCACTGGAACTTACTATACTCATGCAACAGATACAGTATGCTAAAACACCTACAATAACAAGTCGTTTCAACCTCGTCTGCAAGCGTCCCATTCGATTCTCTCCTCCTCTCGGAAACAGCTTCCGACCAGTTGTATTCCAATGCATCATTGATTGATTCAGTGGTGACTATCAATCAGATGATCTAGGGGGCAAGATAAATGCTAAGACATGAGTTGCGGCACTCACTCAGTATTCACACTCACTCACCACACGTCTGCTACCTACTCGAAGCTAACCAATGATATAGTAAATCCCATGTATAAGTCTTTGTTAAATTCTTGTAGTGATAGGAAAATCAAAATTGTGGAAATTCATTTTAGCTTTGTAATCTTCATTCTATACATCATGTAACTCCAATTTATAAAGAAAGAATGGCATAAAGAGCCGAGGAGAAAGTGGTCAGTTTGTAGAGGCGAGTTATGTGAAGCCTTACCAATTTTTAGTAGGAATCATTATCCTTGCTATCATATGCAATGGGCTAGCTACAAGCGCATCAAGTAGACCACTCTCCACAAGACAATATCTTCACCCTAATCAAATATCGATGGAGGAGGCATTCCTTTTCTCATCCTACTTTGGAGGTGATTCTCGGCTTTCGAATGATGATAGGGGCTCTCATGTCTGTCTGGGCCCTGATGGGAGTATCTATATTCTCCTCTATTCGTCAACACAAGATTGGGCTACTGTCAATGCCTATTATGACTCTTATAGAGGTGGAGAGTCTGATATCGTTCTACTGAAATTGAATTCGGATTGCACCGATCTATTGTACTGCGGATACTTTGGTGGAAATGGTAGGGATTTTGCTCTGGAGATGACAGTGGATAATCAAGACAATGTTTTCATCGTAGGGGAAACTACTTCCACAGATTTTGCCACGACAGGTGCTTTTGATGAGACCTTGAATGGTAGTAATGATGCTTTCATTATGAAGTATAGTCCCTCGACAGATACACTCCACTATGCAACCTACCTCGGTGGGTCCAACGCTGATTGGGCTAATTCTCTCACTGTCGATGATGAAGGAAATGCATTTGTGACTGGTTGGACTTCCTCGCCAGATTTCCCCCTGTACGATGCTCATGACTCTACGCTGAATGGAACGCGTGATGCATTCGTTCTCAAGATGAACTCTGAAGGCAATGCAATACTATACTCGAGTTTCTTGGGAGGCGAAGGATCCGATATTGGCAACGATATGGCGTTGGGTTCTGATGGAGCAGTATATGTCACCGGAGAGACAAGCTCTACCGATTTCTATTGCACTACTTCAGCATATGATTCGATTGCAAATGGAATGTATGATATTTTCCTAACGAAGCTTGGACCTGATGACAATGACATCAGTTTCTCCACTCTCGTTGGCGGAAGCATGAATGAGAAAGAGTCATTCTGTGTTGTTGATGATGAGGGTAATACCTATCTAACATGCTCGACAGAATCACCAAACTTTCCAATTGTTGATGCCTGGCAGGAATCCAATAATGGCGAGTCTGACATAGCAATCTTCACCATTTCTCCTGATGGTTCGAATCTACTGTATTCTAGTTTCATAGGCGGTAACAACGATGATGGCCCGCGAGGAATCGCTCTGGATCAATGGGGGTGTATCTATATTGCAGGCGGGTCAAACTCGGATGATTACCCTGTGGCCAATGGGTATGATACAGTACTTGAGGGCACAGAAAATCCTCAAGCAACCATTGAATGCGTCGTTTCAAAGCTTGACCCGACTACGAACAGACTCCTCTTCAGTTCCTTTCTTGGGGGTGAAGAAAATGATGACCCTGAAGGAATCGCGCTCGATGCAGATTGTAATATCATTGTTGTTGGGATGACGAATTCTGATGAATTTCCATGCTCTACTGATGCATACCAAAGCGAGTTCTATGAAGGTGAATGGGACGCATTCCTCAGTGTGATCTATGATTGGGGTGATATGGATGAGGACCAATTGGCAGATTGCCAAGAAACTGCAATAGGTACAGATAGATCGAATATTGATACAGACGCGGATCTAATGCCCGATGGATGGGAATTTGCCTATGGATTAAATGCAACTAACAGGGCCGATGCATCCTATGATATGGAACCTGACGATCTCATTAATTTGGATGAGTACCTTCAAGGGACCGATCCTCTCAACTTTGATTCAGACTCCGATAC
>JAEORN010000256.1 GCA_016840825.1 Candidatus Thorarchaeota archaeon
ACAAACAACTCAGCGAGATTCCTCTCCTGAATCTAAACATCAGTCTAGCATATACCTAGAAAACTTCAGTCCGCGAATCATGGACTGGGATGCTGCAAAGGTTTTCGCTGTGAAGAATATCAGGATTGCCTTTAGGTATCCTGCGAATTTCCTGATTTGGGGGTTCCTCCCAATCCTTTGGTTTGCACCATATGTCCTAATGGCCAATGCTCTGACAGGTACTGGGACAAGTGTTCACTTCACAGAAATATCTGGGTTCAGTGACTTCATCAGCTTCTCAGTCATAGGATGGTTTGTCTATATGTATCTTGACAACTCGATATGGGCTATCGGCAACAATTTCAGATGGGAGCAGTTCAGTGGTACACTTGAATCTCTGTTCATTGCGCCAGTGTCTCGAGTGAGTATATTTCTGGGAGCAGCATTTTCGAATACTGTTCAAGCAATCATACAGACTTTAGTTCTTCTAGCAACAGGCATGGTCCTATTTGGAGTGTCATATGCAGTCAGTGCTATAGCACCCACAGCAATCATTCTGTTTGTGATGGTCATTGCACTTTATGGATTCGGATTCATGTTGGCAGGATTGATTCTTGTTTTCAAAGATCCAAGCGTGCTTTCTGAGTTGATTTCCAATTCAACCTATGTCTTATCGCCAGTGAACTATCCAATTCAGGCGTTACCCACATCGATGCAGTTTGTGGCATATCTTATCCCGACATCGATAGGCATAATCACTATCAGAGAGATTGCTATAACTGGAGTCTTTGATTTGTTTTCGTTTGGGTCAGCAGTAGGCAGTCTAGGAATTCTAGCTGTGTTCTTTTGGATTCTAGGAATTGCATCGTTCAAGTATGCAGAGAAATGGACAAAACAAAGAGGCAGTATGGGGGACTTCTAAGTTGTCAGAGAACGACAGTGAGATCTATCGAAAACTACGAGAGAGGGATGGATTCAGATCAGAATTACGAGCTGCATCTGCTTTGGCAAAAAAACAATGGCAGGTAGAATTGAGCTATCCATTGAGCGTGCTATGGTTTATCGTGATGCCTTTCCTCTGGTTCATTCCATTCTTGCTGGCTGGAACAGCCCTCACCGGTAGTGCTGATTCAGCTTCACTTGCTAACCTGGCGGGAACGGGTGATTGGGTCACATACATTGCTATTGGTAGTGCATACACAGGACTAGCGATTAGTCTCATGTGGGGTACAGGTTTTTCCCTGCGAAGAGAACAGAATGTAGGCACATTAGAGACCCTGATGACTGTTCCAATGAAGAGAGGTACATTAGTCTGGGGTTCAACACTTCATAACCTCCAACACGGAGGTCTCGGAGTTGTACTTCAGCTGTTAGCATCAATCGTTTTCTTCGGTGTGACACTGGACATGTGGGGGATTCTTCCTGCACTGGGTGTGATTGGATTATCCATTATAGCAATGCAGGGATTGGTCTTCACGATTGTCTGTATTGTTCTGATAGCAAAACAAGCTTGGATGATTGTTGAGGTTCTCTCAAGCGTTTTGATGCTTGTTGCTCCAATGTCTTACCCCCTCGCGGTCCTACCTCCACTACTCCAGTATTTCGCAGTATTCTCACCATTGACTTGGACTGTCGAAGGATTCAGAGGATTTCTGATGGAAGGAATAGCTTATTCAGGTGTAATCAATGCAGTCATTGCTCTCATAATCTTAGATGTTGTCTTCATAATCATTGGCACAGCAATGTTTAGTGCAACAGAGAAATATGTCAGGTCAAAAGGAGCTCTAGAGCAGTTCTAGATTTGAGAAATCTATATTCTCTCTGATGTCGCTCAAATAATCAGTGCCAATTACGCGTGATTCGAAAAGCACTTGAAGGCTTTTCAATACTCAACCCGCTATGATTGAGATACGAGAAGCCCGTGATGAAGACCGTGATTCAGCAATCAGAGTCCTTTGGAAAGCCTTTGAAGCTACAACGAATTATGAGGAGTATCTGAAGCAGAACTGGATAAAGAGATGGAATAATCCGGAAAAGGAAAATTATGCATATGTTGCAGTAGAAAACGGAAATGTTGTATCAAGTCTGTCATTCTTTACGACAGCTGAGCATGAGCAAGTCATCAGGGGGGCTCAGGTAAGATTTAGTGGAGTATGGGCCGTCACGACGGATCCAGCCTACCGTAGGAAAGGGCTTGTCAGGAAACTTTTCGACATATCTTTTCCTAGGATGCGAGAGGAGAAAGCTGGCCTCACAATTTTGGATCCCTTCTATCGACCTTTCTATGAGAAGTTTTCGTATGCCCTAGCTGAGAAACGAGCAAGACATGTCTTCACGAGAGATCAAATTAGAGTGGGCAAAACTAGAGATGATATTACAGTAAGAGAAGCCAAAGACCCTGAAGACAGGAACACAGTCCAGCAAATCGAGAGGTCTATGGCAAGGTTTGGTTCGAGGTTCTTCTCAGGCGGAGAATCCTTAGATCATGTCATGAAGAATGGTATCCTCAATATACTTGAGGACTCGAATGGTCCTGTTGGCTGTGTCTGGTTTAACTTCTCGAGTGGTCCTCCAAATACACAGCCTGAACTCACAGTAGGAATAACACGATACACAAGTGATGATGTATTCCCCTCGATTGTAGAGCTAGTTAGAAATTACTCAGCCAATGTGAGCAAAATAACATGGTGGACAGACGCAGAGGTGCCAGTAAGGCATTACTTCACGGATATCAATGCTACTGAAACTCGCATTATCGGGTCAATGATGATGCGTGTTGTTGACCTCGAAAGATATTGCGGAAGTATCAAGATTCCAGAGAACACAGTAGATCAAGTCACTATTGAGTTGTCTGATGACCAATGTCCTTGGAATACTGGAGTGTATACACTCATTCCAGATGGTGGAAAGCTGACAGCTGAAAGGAGTGATTCTAAACCAGATATTTCTCTGACTGCATTTCAACTCTCGGAAATTATTGGAGGAATAACTCCGCCAAAACTATTGAGATCACTGCAAGAAATTCAATGTGATCCTGATACAGCGAGAAAACTAGAAGCAATATTCCCATCTGATTCATTTGTTTCATACATCAGATTTTGATCACAATGATGGTTTTAGC
>JAEORN010000257.1 GCA_016840825.1 Candidatus Thorarchaeota archaeon
ATAAATCTTACTGGGATCTAGAAAGTGAGCATGACCACCAAGTTGAGTCATACCCGCCTCAAAGGAGTTACGAGTACGAAGAGATTGGTTATAGAAGATCATGAAGAGAGTCTGCGCATCAAGTAGCTTGTGAGGCTCTCGTAGAGCATATTTCTTCTTGAGATCGATTGCTACATCAATTAGTGTCTCGACCTCTTCTTTTGTGTAATCAAGCAGGGTGATGAAGTCCCTGCCCCTAAATGTCTCGGATTTTACCATGAAGGTTCACCAGCCTCTAATAAGCAATTCACTCTTGAAGAAAAAGATTGCCCACGACTGAAAACCGACCCTCCCAATGCTTTAAGTGTGAGAATAACATAAGCAAAAGGAATATTCAACTCGAAGGAATGAGTGGGATGAAAAGGAAATTCTTGAATTTTCTACTCTCCTTAGTGGGACCCGTGGCATTGATTGTCATTCTCACGATGCCAATCGGACCACTAACAGGAGGTTTAGGGATTATAGCTCCAACAGGAGGAATATTTGATGTTGGCTTAGGCGCGATACCACCTGAGGCACAGACGATAAGACTCGATGGACTTGAATCTAATGTCGAAGTGCTCGTTGATGAGTGGGGCATTCCCCACATCTATGGAGATACAATGCAGGATGCATTTATGGCGCTGGGATATCTTCATGCAAGAGATCGACTGTTTCAGATGGTCATGCAGAACTATCTCGCAGCTGGTAGAATTAGTGAAATTGTAGGTGCATATGCTGCAAGTTCGGATAGATTTTACCGTACAATTGGACTTGCTAGAAGTGCTCAAGAAACACTAGATTGGTTCGAAGCGAACATTAACGACCCTCTTGTTTCTGAAGCTTTGTCGATTATTGATGCACAAGTGGCTGGCGTCAATGCCTTCATTGACACAATGACGAGCGCGACAACACCTATTGAATTCAAGATACTAGGATTTACTCCAGAACATTGGCGTCGTTTGGACATCTTCATCTTTGCTAATATGATGACATGGGGATTGTCAGGGGGAATATCGGACCTCTATTGGCAGTGGATTCGCACTACAATGGACAACGACACGATGTTTGATGATCTTGTAGATACGGTGATGCCATATACCGTCCCAATCATTCCAGAGCAATACAATCTGAGTATTGCTGAATACCCAGATGCAAATGGTGGTTATCCAGCTTCACCCAATCCTGCACTGGTGGTAAGTGATGTCGTTCTTGATGAAGCTCTGATACCACGAGAGAAATTAGATGCACTGATTGAAATCATGAATGATATCGTAATGCCGTTTGGTGATTTTGAGCTAGTTGGTAGCAATAATTGGGTCGCTAGTGGTTCAAAAACTGATACTGGATTCCCAATTCTTTGTAACGATCCACACCTTGGCTTTCAAACTCCAGGTTTATGGTATGAGGCTCATATTGTGGTCCCGGGTACACTTGATGTCACAGGTGTTACACTTCCAGGCTTGCCGGGAGTGATCCTAGGGCACACTGACAGTATTGCATGGGGATTCACCAACGTTGGCGCAGATGTTCTCGATGTCTTTGTCGAACAATTGAACCCAACCAATCCTGATCAGTATATGTATAATGGAGAGTATCGTGATTTTGAGATTGTAGATGAAACAATACACACACTCGAAGGAGTAGATATTCCCTTTGAAGTGAAGGTATCTGTTCATGGACCTCTGATAGACTCAGTTACGAACACATATGATTCAGACGCAGAAACTGATCCCAATATAGCAATGAATTGGACAGGTAGTGCAATTTCTCATCAAATCCTAGCAATAACTCTCCTGAACCAAGCACAAGACATTCAGGACTACTATGATGCGATTTTCTGGTGGGATAGTCCAGCGCAGAACATAAACTATGCTGATGTCGATGGTAACATAGCCTTAACCGTCTGCGGCAGATTTCCAATCAGATCCGGCTATTCGGGTAAATATCCAGTTCAAGCTCTTGATGATTCTGTAGGAATGGTCAGCAATATACCATACGCTTACATTCCTCGAAGCGTGAACCCATCTCAGGGCTACATTCAATCAGCGAACCAGATTTCAATTGATCCTGAATCCTATGGTTTTGATATTCATGGCCCGTTTGCTGATGGTTATAGAGGGAGAAGAATTGACTACCTCCTTTCCCATGACAACAGTGTAACTATGGATGATATGAAGCGATTCCAAGCAGATGCTTTGGAGGTGCGTGCTCAGGAGATTGTCCCACTTGTGGTCGAAGCATGGAACAATGCGGGAGATTCAAACGCAACCATGGACGAGATAGTTGGTTGGCTAGATGATTGGGATTATGTAATGGAAACAGACATTCCTGAGCCAAGCATTTGGATGTTCCTGAAGGATGCAATCCACTATGAGGTGTTTGATGAGATACGTACCATCGATGAGCGACTACCTCTCTCAAGATCGCCAATCCTTGAGAAAATTCTCAGAGAGAATAATACCTACTATATTGATGACCATACTACATTAGGTACTGTTGAATCGAGGGATGACATTCTTGTAAGAGCATTATATCGTGGAGTAGATGCACTTGCAGCTGATTCTGTCTTTGGCAAAAATATGTCAAATTGGAACTACGGGAACAAGCATGTCGTATACTATGATCATCTTGCGGATCTCCTCACAATTGGAGGTATTCCTCATCGAGGACAGAATACACTAGCTAATGCTGGTGGATGGAGAGTGACTCATGGACCCTCCTGGAGACTGGTAGCAGACCTTAGCAACATCCAGGAATCCTATGGAGTATATTCTCCGGGACAAAGCGGAAATCCCTTCAGCAATCATTTCAGAGACCTCTTTGATATCCAATATGCTTTCGATGAGTCAACTCAGCAATATGGCTACCACAATATCTACTTCTACTCCACTGCGGCACTATTCAGAGCTGCTGATACTGATGGAACAATGATAGAGAGTACTATCACGTTCATACCATAGGAGGTGAAAAGATGCAAAAAATCGACGACATATTCCCAAAAGTTGGAATTATTCCAGCCATGATAATTGTGGTTGTTATAGGCATTGCTTTGCAGTTAAGTGGTGTATGGATTACAATGATTGTTGCAGGTGCCTTCGGAGGTCTATTTACGAAGCGTCACCTGAATTCATTCTTAGCAGGTTCTTTGGGCGTAGCTATAGCTTGGACTATATTGTTCATCTATCTGATCATGACTGCACAAGCATTAGTAATTGCGGAGTTCTTCATTGGACTACTTGACATGTCTGGTGGCTACATCGTGATAATAATCAGCATCATCTTCGGATTCCTACTGGGTGGATTTGGAGGCCTCCTTGGTAGGTCACTAGTCGAATTGCTCGATGAAGTAATAGCTAGTAGCGATGCAAAAAAGATGTCCAAAGATGCTGAGAAGGAGTCTGTAACTACAGAGTGAAATACGAGTTGATAGCTGTGGTGAATAGAACCACAGCATCATCCCTTTTTTGAAGTGTTTTTGATAATCGAGTATGCCAAAGAACTAATCACACCAAACATAAGAAGTGAAATGATTACGGGTAGAATCTCAAGAAACCGAGAATTCTGTGATACTGATGTCGCTATTTGTTTTCCATAGACTGCTGAATCGTTCTCATATATGATGTACCATTCTCCAGAAGTTGGAACCTCTATCGACCATGATAGATTTGTTGCATCACTAACATAATAGAACGAATCAAAGGGTTCACCCATCAGGTACAACTCCTTGTTACTCTGGTTCAGTATATGGAAGTCAACACCAGCACCCCAACCCACCCATAAATCATACTTCTGCTGATCCCCATAATACATATCGCCGTCTATTGTTACAGTAAATTGTCCGCTTAGTATATCACCAGTTTGGCATGAAACACTAAATGTCTTTGAAGAAAGTGGAAAAAGCCAAAATTCCTGAGAACCTGTATCAACTTCAGATATCTCATTAGTTTGAAGCAAACCATACACTGGACCGATTAACATCAGAATTACGATGATAGTGGGTAATGGATAAATGCACCTAATCATTTCTATCTTCTACCATTGGATTCTTTGCTCATATGTCTTCTCAGTCAATAGATGAAAGTGAATGCCATAGGGGAGAGCTTTTATTGCCTGCTTGCGGCTATGAGAGCGTTCAGCTAAGGTTGGTTAAAGAAATGCACCGTGAGATAAGTAAAGGAGTCTATTATGTCGGAGTTGATGACCATCATACCGAACTCTTTGAGAACTTGTGGAAATTGCCCTTTGGGGTAAGTTACAATAGCTATCTCATAGTTGATGAGAAAATTGCTGTGGTTGAAACTGTAAAAGGTCCTTGGGCTGAAGAGTGGCTAAATAACATTCGTGAAATCGTAGATCCTTCAAAGATTGATTACATAATCCTGAATCACATGGAGCCAGATCATACAGGGTCTTTACCCGACCTTTCAAAAATCATCCCTAATGCCACGATATTCTACACACCTTTTGCATCAAAGTTGAGATACTCCTTCTACGATATACCCAATCCCGAGAAGCAGGTTGAGGACCTAGAAGAGCTCTCTCTTGGTTCAAAGACTCTGAAATTTGTGCATGCAAAATTCCTTCACTGGCCTGAAACTATGATGACATACATAGTCGAGGATGAGATACTCCTATCTTGCGATGCTTTTGGTGCTTTTGGGGCTCTGAATGGAAAGGTGTTCGACGATGAAACAAACATGGAGTTTGTAGAAAAGGAAAGCAAGCGATATGTATCATCAATAATTACTAGTTACTTCAAATTTGTCCAACAAGGAATTCAGAAAGTGAAGGATCTTGGAATCCCCATCAAGATAATTGGACCTAGCCACGGACCAATCTATCGCAAAGACCCGATGTGGATAGTCCAGAAGTATGATGAGTGGAGCAGTCCGCAATTGGAAAACTATTGTACAATTGTCTATGGTACAATGTATGGCTACACTCATAGAACTGCCATCATGTTGAAGAAAGAATTGCTCGTGCTAGGAGTGGATGTGAAACTCCACAATGTTTCATACAGTGATATGAGTCAAATCATAACTGACTCGGTGAGGGCGGGTGTTCTTGTTATCGGAACTCCTACCTATGATGCCTTCCCCTATCCTAAAGTATGGGGATTTGTAAATGAAGTGCAAGGGAAACGATTCCCTGAGAGACCCATTGCACTATTCGGAACTTATGGCTGGGGAGGTGGAGGAGTAAAGAAGCTCCGAGCCCAGCTAGAGGAAGCAAAATACGAGATAATGGAACCTGTTGTGCGTGTAAAAGGGAGACCAGAGCAAGAAGAGATTCAACAGATAAAGGACCTTGCAAAGGCGATTGCATCTCGTTTGAATTAACTAGTCTATGGAGTGCATGATTATGGCTGCAGATTCAGAACCGGTAACAAGAGATGATGAGCTCGAGTTTGAAGCATATTCGTGGAGCAAGAGCGACGAAGTAAAAGAAGTCTTACACACAATGATTTCCCATCATCCACCTTCAATGTATTCTCATTGCCTTCGTGTTTCCTTTCTTGGTAAATCATTATATTTCTGCAGTAGATGCAGTGGGATCTATGGAGGCCTTGGAATTGGAGTTCTTGCCCTTCTATTGTTGAGTGTTCCGTTGGAACCTAGTTGGTTGTGGTTCATGATAGCACTTGCATTGGGCTTTGCTACTGTTGTAGACTGGATGACACAACGATTGTCACCTAGAAAGACCCGAAACCTAGTCAGGGTAACTACAGGGTTCCTATCAGGGATTGGTCTTGCTATTGTGTTTCTCTTAGCAGATCTGCTATACATGTTACTAACACTTGGCGTGATGGTTGCTTCTGTTGGCATAGTGGGAATTCTCGAAAATCGATTGAAAGCCGCGAGTTTCCATACTCATGATGATTTGATTGAAGATGATGAGTCAGTGTAGTTCATTTATTTCTCAAGACAAATAGTTTTAACTCAACCTGATTCAGTCTAAACAGTGATACCCTTGATTCCTTTTGCTAAACCTGTCATAGACAAAGAAGAACTTTCAGCAGTTCAGAGAGTCTTGGAGTCAGGCATGCTTGCCGAAGGCAGTGTGTCTCGTGAATTCGAGAAAGAATTCGCACAATATGTTGATGTAAAGTACGCGACTGTTACATCAAATGGAACAACAGCCCTAAGTACTGCGTTGGAAGCTATGCAGATCGAGCCAGGAGATGAAGTAATTACATCGCCCTTCACATTCATTGCATCCGCAAATACAATTGCGATGATTGGTGCGATTCCAATTTTCGTGGATATTGATCCAAGAACGTATAATATAGACCCTGAAAGAATCAGAGATGCGATCACAGAGAAGACCAAGGCAATCATGCCAATCCATATTTTTGGTATGCCCAGCGATATGACACACATTATGGAAATTGCAGAAGAGAATAATCTGATGGTAATTGAAGATGCATGTCAAGCCCACGGTGCAACTGTCAATGGCAAAATGGTAGGATCAATTGGTCATGTGGGAGCCTTTTCATTCTATGCTACAAAGAACATGATGAGCGGAGAAGGTGGAATGATTACTACGAATGACGAGGAGATCTACGATCGAGCGCTTATGATTAAGAATCACGGAAGGGGAAAAGGCGGAGGATATAGCCATTTTCGGATTGGATATAATAATCGAATGATGGACATAGTATCAGCACTAGGAAGGATTCAACTCAAGAGATTACCAAAGGCGACTGAAATCAGAAGAAAGAATGCTGAGAGATATCAGAAGCTTTTCTCAGAATATGATTCAATTACACCTCAGTTCGAACCGAACGGTGTTCAATCAGCTTATCATGTCTATGCACCAACAATCAAGTCTGATACAATTACTAGAGATGAGATCATTACTAAACTTAGAGATCATGGAGTTGGCGCGAGGACTGTATATGCGCTACCATGTCACAAGCAGGACACCTACCTGAATATCCAAGCGTGGAGATGGGCGAGATACATCAAGTATCCGGATTATTCCAAACTAAGTCTACCAAATTCAGAAGAGGTCGGTGATACTCATTTTGACATCCCAGTTCATCCAAGCTTAACAGAATCGGATATGGATACTATTGAGCAAGCTATTAGAGATATCATGTCCTAAAGATCGGGGATAAAATGAGGAAGTATTGAACGTAGGTCCTTAGAGTTAATTGTTATAGATGCAGCTTTACTGACATGCTCAGAATCAGGATTGAAAGCAATACTGAAACGAGAGATATCGAAGATAGGGATATCATTCGCACCATCTCCAATACTTGCCAGATTTGCTGAAGTCAATCCTATACTTTGAAGGTATCTCAAAGCGGTTTCTGCCTTCTGAGGCCCTCCCATGATATAATGTACGGTGCCATCATGTTTCCCCTTAGCTTCACCTAGCTCATTAGAAAAAGCGAAATCCAAGTTGAGTCGTTTTGTCAGGGGCCTCAGGAAGAATTGACTTACTCCACTTGAGATACAACCAACAATATAGCCCCATTCCTTCAGATGCTTTAGAGCTTCCTCAGCACCCTGCATCAATGGCATTTCTGTTACAATATAATCTAATCCATCAACAGGGACACCAACCCATATCTTACTCCCTTCACGAATTGAGTCTTCCAACGATAGATCTTGTTCAGCATTCATTTTCAATACATTCAAGAATTGTGCTTCCAGACCTACTGCCTTAGCTACAGGGTAGGTTGCACTCTTCCCTTCAAAAAGTACTCCGTCCAAGTCGAAAGAAATGACTTTGATTTCAGGATTCATAGTATGACCTCAGTGCGTGGAGTAGGACAGAGTGACTAGATGGCCTTATTCAAGTTTTTTCAATACACATGAATACATGAGCAAGAAGCTTATCAATGGAATTGTAATTAGGAATCTCCTTCATGCATAGGGGTGATTCCGATGAAGAAGTTCTCCAATGTGAAAATCGGTGCTGAATTAGATAATAGAGGAAAGCCAACATTCAGAAAGAAGTGGGATAAAGACTTCAATATCGGAAGGACTAGGAGAGATGTACTAGACAAACTATTAGTTGTCTGTGGCAGAGTAAATCCAGAAGAAAGGAAACTCTATGAAACCAAAGCAAATGGCATCAACGCAGATTTCCTATTGGAAGAAAGGAACTCGTGGATTTTTACATTGCAGTCAATCCGTAAGCATTTCAAACCTGGATTCCACAAGGGCATCCTCTTGATAGGTACAAACAAAGAGCTGCCAGGAACCCAAATCAGCTATCAAGGAAGCTATGCATATACTGACTGGTTTATGCAAGATGTTGATGGAGATGGTATTCCTGATGTGCCAGTTGGCAGGATTTACGGAGAACCTGAAACAGTCCTATACCATATGGATCCCAACATAATCGACAGTGATATAGCTGTCATATTTGATAGCCAGCCAGGACGTTCAAACAGACATGTAGAAGCACTCGTTCAATTAGGTTTTGATGTTGAAGTTCTAGAGAAATATAGACCAGAGAACAGGAATCTCTTAGGAGCAAGTGAGTTCATACTTCAGTTCTCAGATGGTGTCTTTAGCTCTAGAATTCATGGAACACCAGAACAGTGGGCATCGCATAATGCGGTAATCCTTTCAAGTTCGCAAGCATCTGAAATCATCTTCAAAGGGTATCCTGTTGTGTTCTCAGAGGCATGTAGTACAGCTCAGGAGGGACCATTGCTCAATGCATTTCTAAGACAAGGTGCAGCATATATTGGTTCGACCCTTGATACATTGAACAACATTGAACCGTTTGAAGATTGGAAACAATGTGCATATGCAGACGGCTTCAAATTCGGGTTCATGGACCTCTTAGATAGCTACCAACAGATTGGACAGGTCAAGCTCGCAGTTGATAGAGGGATAACAGAAAACTTGCCGGAAGATGTAGTTAGGGAAATCGGAAATGTTCGAAACGGAGAAAGTTCAGTAGTTCAATCAGACCAAGCATTATCAACTCTGGAATGGGTCTTTTTTGGGAATCCATTAAGAAGAACCACAGTTGGTCCTAATGCAGACTACTCGCCGGGACGTCTGATTGTAGACACCTAATGGCTACGTGTTCTCATGTGAATCAATGATCCAATAATGCCACCGACCATTCCAATGAAACTAAAGAATAGAACAGAAAATATGATTGCAATGTAAAACCCCACATCGGCACTAGGAGTCTGCGGCATGAGTAATGGTGCAAGATAGAATAGAAGTGGAAGAAATGCGATAAATGAAGATCCAAAACCTGCAATAGCACCTTCTTTAATTCGCCCTAAAAGATAGCCAACAATAAAACCTGAGAAGATAGGAGTCAGAATGAAGAGAATGAAATAGAAACCAATATTGAGAAGCGCACCAGCTACGATGATTCCAATCAATCGATAGAGAGAGACATTTGCTCTCAATGCTGTGGTTTCGTTCATAGTAGGCATGTCATAAAGGCAACAGTGCTATAGATTTAACAATACCGTTTCAATACATTCATCATGCGACAATGGAATAGAAGTATGATTATAGAGAGCCCAGAGAATTATGACCTTCTTTCATCAGTACATGCATGGATTTTTCCCGATATCCAACCAGTTCCTGAGCAGACTTCTACTTCATCATTCTGGAGAGTGTTCACCATTGGAAAAAAAAAAGGTGGAATCAAAATCAGTCAAACAGCTCCGGGAAATGAGTTGCATATTGAGTGGACAGATTCCTCGTTAAGCAAGAGCGAGATTGTTTCCAAATTGACAAACATACTGAATTTAGATTTGAATATAACTCCGGCGTTGAAGCGAATTAGAAAGGAAAAGGGATTCTCGTTAATATTCGACAAAATAAAGGGGATTAGGCCATATCTTGCTGATTCTTTTTTTGAAGCTCTAATCAAGACAATTATTCAACAACAGATTTCGTATAGAGCCGCAAATGTGATTACACAAAGGTTGGTATTGAGAACATCCAACTTAGATGAGAAGGAATGCAATATATTCTCATTTCCTACACCTGAGATGATAGTATCTTTAGGTTTAGATGGTTTACGGGACTTGGGGCTTGGGTACAAATCAGATTACGTCTACAATATCTGTGAAATGATTTCCAATAAAGAACTTGATTTGGAAACAATTCAAAGACTGGAATTCAAGGAATTGTCAGAGATTCTAATTCCTCTGAAAGGGATAGGACAATGGACTATTGATGTTCTTGCAATTGCGAGTGTGGGCAATTTTGCTATCTTCCCATTTGGAGACCTAGGAATACAAAATCTCCTTGGCAGAATATTTAATGATGGAAGACGACTATCAGCCAGCGAGGTAAAAGACTATTCCGATTCTTGGGGCTCTGAAGGACCTTTAGTTCTTTACCTATTGATGTGTGCTGATGTTCTGGGGCACCTAGAATCTTTTGGACGGGCTGGAAAGCCATAAAAGGTGTGAATAGTTTCTAGACATTGCAAATAGGGTGAGTTGACTTGTCAAAGGGTGCTACCAAGATAAAGAATACAAAGATCTGGAGAATCAGGTCCATGTTCAAGAAGGAACTTAAGCTGATTCAAAAAGACAAGTTCGCCATGCTCCTTGTATTTGCATTACCTCTAATGATAATGGGCACAATGTATGCTACAATAAATGAAGGATCCATCGGAACTGCAGTGGATTCAAGCGGAAAAAACGAGGGTGCGCTTGTGGTAGGAGTAGTGGATGTGGATCCTACAAATACATATCCTGATCAAGACCTATCTGCGAATTTTACATGGTATCTTGCAAAGAGCCCTGATTTCATCGTACTCGTCTATGAATCAGAAGAAGATGCTCTGAATGCATTATACCAAGATATTGTCAAAGCATACATGGTCATACCATATGGCTTTGAGGGCAATATCACTGGTGATATCCCAGCTTTCGTTGATATTCATATTAGCAGTACAGAATTCGAGATTCAAGCTTCAATCTTTGGAACCTTTTCAGATGTCGCAAATCAATTCAGATATGATCATGGGTGGGTCAAGGGAGAGATTGCGATTGAAAGAGTTAGAGAATTCGCTCCTGAGGGCAACAACACCGCAGCTACCTTTGGAGTATTCCTTCTCGTCTTTGCAGTTTTCATTGCAGTTTCTGCAACTGCAGCACAAGCAATTGTTGGGGATGTTCCCTTGAATAGGATGCTCCTAACTCCTGCAACCAAGATGGAAGCAATAATTGCCAAAACATTAGCTTACTTTTCAATTGGAGTTTTTCAGGGTGCGATTCTCATATTTCTATGGCTCACTCTTTTTCAAATACAGCCAAACACTGATGTTCTCACATTGAATTTCATACTTTGGTTAATGTCACTTGCAGGTTCAGCTCTAGGTGTGCTAATCTCAACAGTAGTTACAACACGACTCCAAGCGAATCAGTCATTTCTTTTCCTACTCTTTGGCTCTCTCATCGTTGGGACAGGATTCATGGATGTAGGGATAATTGACGAGGTGTTTCCACTTAATCTTGGAAGGGTGATGATAATCGATACCGCGTTTAAGGGAATTCATATCCTTGAATTCATGAATCAGATTTTCCTCATCTTGATTGTATCGTTAGCGTTCATGCTGATAGCTTGGGTAATATTCGCAAAACGTACAACCTTGGCGTGACCTTTTGGTATCCATTAGGCAACACCAATAAGTAATGAAACAAAGTATTCTACACTCTATGGAGGAAAACCAATGAGCGTAGTGAAAGTAATAGAACTAATTGGAGAGAGTCCAAATAGCTGGGAAGAAGCAACTAAGAATGCACTGGAAGTAGCGGCAAAGAGTGTTCGAGGGATCGTTGGGATCGACGTCGATCACTTTACTGCTAAAGTCCAAGATAACAAAGTTGTAGCTTTCAGAGCTAACATACGAGTTGCGTTCAAATACGAAGTATAATCCAAAATCAAAGGAGCGGGTCTATCTCGCTCCAAGATTTCTACTAGAAACCAATGAAAGCTAATACAACAACTGCAGCATTGTTAAAACCATGAGCTACTGAGGGACCTAGTATGGAATATTTTCTTTTTTCACAAAGATACCCTAGAAATAAACCTAGTACAAACCTTGTGGGCAGTCCAATCAGGTCGAGATGAAATGCAGCAAATAATGCTGAAGTGATTAGTAGAGCTAAAAGCTTGTAGCTGCCAGATTTTGGTCTGAAGAAAATCTCCATGCGTCGTTGCAGATAACCACGGAAGAGTAATTCTTCACTAAAACCAACAACGAGAAACATTACGACTACCCATCCGACCACTTCATACCAATCACTCGCTAGAAGGAATGATCCTGAGTCGTCATATGTCGCATTTGTGGCCTCCGCAATAAGGTAAGTGATTGCTATATTGGAACCTACCATTATAATGCCAAACACGAGTCCCAATACTATTTCCTTAATCGGCTCATAGTATTTGATACCTACAGAGCGTAATGAGAAACCTTTGTTCCTCGTATACCATATTGGAGGAATGATAAAACCCAGTTCAGCAAGGGTAAGGAAGATCATCACCCATGGCCCATAGTAGATGTACCCTTGAGAATCGATATAAATGAGGTTAAACAGCATCAATGGAAGAACTAGAACAACAGTAATTCCTATCGTTAAACCAAATGAACCTAGGGTTAGCAGGAGCGCTTTGAACATTCCAGGACCATCAATTTCTCGTTCTATATCGTGTCCAGGGATGAAGATGCCAATCCCATCGTACTCCTCCATCTCATATACATCAGGATCATCCATAACCATGGGGGAACCTCCGTTCTGAACAATTCTGGTAAGGAGATAAGGGTTTACATTAAGGTGACTTGCTGGTTCCACCAATTCTTTATTTATAGGATGTGAAGTTTGAATAGATAGAGATAACCGGGGGCTAGAGAATGGATGAAGGACTAGACGAGTTTTCTCCTCAAAGGGGGACTGCACTTCTAGTCATCGCTATGGTTGTCGTTGCGTTCACGTTTGCCTTCCTCATTATACCTCGAGCTTTCGCACCTCCAGAGATTACAGTCAGAGTCGCAATCATCGATTCTGGCATAAATCCAGATAACCAACTATCCTCTCACATTCTTGCAGAGATGAGCTTCGTAAATCAGACATATGGATATACGATAGCAGATATGAAAACAACTGATTCCGAACCAAAAGGATCTGAACATGGAACTTCCGTTGCGAAAATCATTGTCAATGAAGCGCCTAATACTGGAATAATCAATGCAAAGATAGTCAATTCGGGTGATGTTGCAACAGCAAAAGCTGTTGTGGCAGCAATTAGATGGGCCGTTGATGTACAGGATTGTGATATCATCAATCTAAGCATAGGAAGTACTCCAACTGATACAGATGGAATTGAAGAGATTGTTGATTGGGCATTTCGTAGAGGAGTAACTATAGTAGCCGCAGCAGGAAATAATGGCCAGGGCGGTATAACAGGAAGCTCAGTTGAATCACCTGCAGTATATCCACAAGTTATCGCTGTTGGTGCCATAAACGAGATGGAGCAGCCGTACCCCTATTCAGGATACGGACCAAGTGTAGGAAGGTCTCTGAAACCAGATATTTCTGCTTCAGGTTACTATCTTGACAGTTCAGTAACATTAGGAGGAACAAGTGCAGCTGCTCCTGCTGTGACTGCCGTTGCAGCAAATATAATTAGATTCTGTCAAGAGAACGAATGGAAATGGACTCCCGGGATGATAAAAGCAACTCTACTGACCAGTGCGAAACATCTAGGTAGTGAGGCTTGGTTGATCGGGGCGGGATCTGTTGATGAAGACGCAGCGAAGAGGTACATTGAGAGTGCGGACAAGATAGATGGACTTCCGATTATGGCATGGATTGCACCAAAACAGGGTATCTTTGACTTCGAAAGGTGGTTTCTTAATTCAACAAACTCGATTCAATTGGATGTATTTACAAGTGCAAACGCAACTTTTTCTGTTCGAATCACGGGATCTGCAGCTCCGTGGATTCAAGGTCCAACAACAATTGAAGTTAACCAAAGCGCAAGCTTCACTTTTAGTGTGAATATCAGATCAACACTAGAATGGAATGGCATTAGTGCTAGGATATCTCTTGTATCTTCACAATATCGCACTATCTACACAACATTATCATTTGATGCATCAAGATACACTATCAAAATTGCGTTTGATTTCACTCACACAAGCTGGTGGATGGATTCTATCTTTGGACAATTTCGAGCTTTCTATTCTAAACTTACAAATCTGGGGATAGCGATAGAGGAGATAAGAGATCAATCTAAAATCAATCTTGAATACTTGAGGCAATTTGATGCTATTGTAATTCTTGATCCCGGAGCATGGGAATTCTCAGAATATGGAGAAACTTCCATTCAGACATCATCTATAGAATATTCTGATACAGAGATCGATGCATATCGAGCTTATTGGGAAGTTGGGGGAAATTTCCTCATTACTGGAGGAGCTAATCATAGTTTGGATATTAGAAACTCAAATCGTCTCTTTTCAATTTTTAATGTAAGCATTAATTATGATAGAGTTCCAACTCATACGGTTTTTAATAATGGAATAGCAAATGCAGTACAGGTTACGAATATCCGATCACATATTGTAACGGAAGCCGTAGCTTCGTTTGATTACAATGGAGCATCATTGAATGTGACAAACGAATCTACAGTGCTTGCATATGAGATATTCCAATGGACAGATGAATCAGGAGTCACTCACACAGCTCTAAAACCAGTCCTTGTTGCGATTGAAGGTAGTGTATCATCAAGAGCTGTAATTACTGGTACAAATTTCTTTATGGATAATTGGGGTCTAAACAAATTATATGGTGCAGAAGATAATTGGCTGCTTTTACGTCGATGCATCTATTGGATAACTGGTGTATTTGGCAATTAAAGAAGGGGCGCAATTTTTTCCGTAGCTGTCTTTGCAGCATAAACGAGAAGACCGGTCTTCATATCCTTTCTTGCGGCGAGTACTAGGATAGCCTTTTCACCCGCGCCTTTCATGATAATAAGTCCCTGTTCATTTGTAATCAGGATTTCTTCAAGAGCTCCCTGCTCCAAGCGTTCAGCTGCTAAATCTGCAACACCAAGAATGGAAGCGGACATTGCAGCAATTTCAGCTTCTTCAAGACCCTGTGGTACAGCAGATGAGATTGGTAGTCCTTCCTTTGATAACAGCAGCCAAGCTCGTACACCAGTCGAAAGTGCAAGTGCTTCTTCCATTATCTCTCTGAATTTCCCCTGCAGCTCTTCGAACCCAGGATCAAACATAATTTATACTCTCACTAATGCGCACTACTTATTATGTGTGGTATAGTGCGTGTTAATAAACTTACGTTGAATATTCGTCTTTAAATTGCTTGTAAGATATTGCAAGTAAAAAAATTATTGATGTTAGAGTCCTTAAGAAAAATGGGGATTAGAATGAACTCAGTATTCACCTTCCCAAATGACGATATGACTCAAAGCCGAAGACATTGGAAAGAAGGAGTTCGTGTCCTTGGTGTCGCAGAGAGTTTTGAGAAGAGCGATGCATATAGCTATCTAGTAGGAATTATTATGCGAGGTGACCTGAAAATAGATGGCTTTGGATTCTGTACACCCAAGGTAGGAGGACACGATGCTACCGAGAATTTACTTGCGATGTATAATAAATTAGATAGAAAGGATGTACATGCATGGATGCTTGGAGGCTGCATAATATCGTGGTTTAACACTGTTGATATTCATTTGCTATCCAATGAAACAGATATACCTGTGATTTGTGTTTCATACGATCCATCAGAAGGTCTGGATCAATATGTGAAGGAATACTTTCCAAAAGATTGGGAAGATCGAATTGAGAAAATTAATTCAATTGGAACTAGGGAGAAAATAAGCTTAGACTCAGGTTACGAGGTGTATATCGCCTGTTCGAATATCGACATCGAATCCGCAAGGAATTTAGTCAATCAATTCACTAGTGAAGGAAGAGTGCCTGAACCGATTCGACTAGCTAGGCAGCTTGCAGCGGAGGTAAGAAAGAATTTCAAGAAGATTGAATGAAATTCAGTTCAGACTCGTATGTTCTTCATATAGAAGTGTTGCAATTTTAATAGCTATAGGAATATCAAATGATTTTATTCTTGACAAACCTGTTGTGAAGAACTGATCTAGGATCTTTGCATTTACACCGTTTCGTTCAAGTCCTATTGCATGTAGGAGCATGTCTAATATATCCGATGATAATACAATCCTACTCTCTATGCTTTCGCCTTTTTGCAATTCTTGAAACACTGACACCATCTTCTCGTTATGAGTGCCTAGGGAAGAAAAGATGGAATTTACAGCTTCTTTTTCAGCGATAGATTTTCCCTTCTTCAGGGGGTCGCCTGCTAGAAGAATTGCGGAGTATGGGATATCAGAGGTTATTGCTTCAGAGATATCATGAATTGCAGCCATTGATAGAACCTTTGAAAGCTCAAACTCAATTCCGTTCTCAAGTAGCTGATTGGAAATGAGCAAAGCTAGAAATGTGGTACCCCAAGAATGCTCTGCCACTGATTCTTTACGACCAACTATCACTCCAGCAATATCCCAGCCAGTTCGATTCAATCTTTTTAGAGCTTCAGCTCGAAGATAGGTTTCAATAATATTTTCTGCCATCAGAAAAGTTCACATCCAGAAATAGAAATTATGTAGAAGGGAGAAATATCTCCCTTCCAATCATCTTTGTTGGAGAAAGCTACAGATCACGAGAAACGACTATGATTCCATCAGCAATCTGCTCTCGATAGAATTCCAGTGCATCGTATACCACTGAGGGCATGTAGGTTGAACTATATTCAAATTCAGATATATTACAGCCACCATTTGAGAGATTATACGTGTACAGCTGTCCACCTGGAAACTGATCCCAGAGAGTCTTATTGATAATCTCGTATACGGCCCAATCAGTATGAGCGAATGCGCTGGTGGATATCCAGCTGGGTGCAACTGGGATATCAGGATTGTCAGTTCCAAACCAGTCAAGATTGCCTTCTGCAGCGATAACAAGAGGCATGCGACCGTATTGGCTGAATGGAAACCCAGAATCAGCTGCAAGCATTCCAGCTCGAACTCCAGGATAGCTGGCTCTAACTGGTGCAAAGATTAGGGATACATTATGAGTCAAGAAAAGACTGGTAGTTTCTATCTGAGCTGTTGTCGAATCATTCCAACTGCCAATGTAAACGGTATCCATGAGGATGACATTAAGAGAGTATGTTTCATTTGCAGCTTGAACTCCCTGAATGAATCCGTCAATCAACACGTTGATTTCTTCATCATCCATGGCACCAAGGATACCAATTTTTCCCTCACAAGGTTCAGAACCATAGAAATCTTCATTATTTGCAAGAAAAGCTGCAACAACTCCAGCCAAGAATGCTGATTCTTGATCTTCGAAGACTGCTGAAGCTACATTCGGGCGATCAACATTACTGCCAATAATAGCAAATTTCTGATTTGGAAAATCAGTAGCTACTGTTTGCAAAGAAGGTGCTAAATCCTCACCTACAGCGATTATCAAGTCATAGTAACCTGCTGGTGCTGAGGCGTATTCTTCCAAGATATCTTGCGCTGCGGATACACTCGTGGGTAACGGATTGGGTATTATGTACTGTACTGAAACGTCATGTGCAAGAGTATCCATTCCCTCGAATACGGTATCTGCTTTGCTCATATCACCAAATCCGGGTGCCATCATCACAACAGCAACACGGGAGGGCTCATATGGAGCGGCTACAAGAATTGCAGCTCCTACTCCACCAAAAATGATGGCGATAATAACCAGAGATATCATCATGTTGGACCTTGAGCTCACTTTGCTTCCTCCATGGTCAATAGCCCCTCCTCGCAACGGCTCTGATTTAAACTTGTTGGCATCGGTATTGCACTTCATTTTGCTACCGCTATAGAACTTGTCACTTGAAACGATACTTAAATGTCTCAGGGTGACGTATAAATAAGACCAATGTATTTTAAAAGAATGAGTTTAATGTAGGTTGGAATGATGCCCGGAGATATCTTAGCAGATGTAGCAAGTCTTCTGGAAGATGCGCTCCAGATACATTCATCATTACGAGGGGTGGTTCTCTCTACTAGAGAGGGTGTTGTAGTTGCCTCAGTGTCTCGCGATGAAACTATTGACCCAACCTTACTAGCTACAATCTCTGCGGCATTGATTTGGGCGAGCTCAACTACATTGGACAATATTGCAGGCGAAAAGCCCACTCATCTCATTCATAATGCAGGTGTCAATAGAGTACTGATTGTCTTGTTGCATCAATACCAACTCGTTACAGTAATCTCAAAAGCTGACGACGCAGGTCTAGTCTTGAAAGAGCTTGTTGCCTCCCTTCAATCGATAGGAACAAGAATAGAGATACTTATGCGATCAACTAGGAGCTTTGGCTCAGGTACAATTCTAGGTAATATTGTTGAAGCAATTCCAAGTGTTTCTCAAGCTATGGTACTTACTATAGAGGGATTGCCAATTGGTTCCATTGGATTCAGAAATGATATTGAAGTAGCTGCATTAGCTGGATCTATTTTTGCTAATGGATTGACCTATTCGGAATCTACAGAGGCAATTCTTATTGGTTCTGAAGAAACCAATGTTATAATTCAGAAGCTTGATGATAAGAGATTACTTGCTGTCGTGGTAAAAGGAGAAGACAGTGAGAGCATTTCTAAACGAATCAAAGATCTTGTACAAGCAGGGGTCTAGTCATCAGAATCTTCTTCATCATCTTCTTCAATGAGATCGAATTGCCATTCCCTTAGATTGACTCTGATATAGCAATCCTTCCCTCTATCAGGGCAGTCGATCCGGATTAGAATTTGATCTGGTGATGATTCCCTAATCTCTGGATTTAAGCATCCATCCTCTAATTTCTCCATTAGAAACATAACATATGCTTCTGAGATAGTATTTAGAGAACCCTCCAATAAGTGCTCACCAAGCTCAGCCAGATGATGCTTCTTCTTTCTTCCTGATTTCACAACACGAACCAGACCCACGTCTTCCATTCTTGAAATATGCCATCTTATCGTATCGTGATGAACTCCAAGACTCTCAGCCATTTCCTCTTGATAACACCCAGGATTATTGACTACATATGTGAATACCTTCTGAGCTGTATCGCTTCTCATAGTAAGATATGCCATTTCAGCTTCTTGAGACCTCAGCATCTTCGGATAGTAGAGACGTTTTCCGGCGAATTTGATGGAATTAACAAGACCTTCTCTTTCGAGAATTCTAAGATGCCAAGTTAAGGTTCCCAGAGGACTTTCTAGAATGTCAACTAATTCTAAAAGATAGGTACCGGGATTCTCACATAGGACTTGATAGAGTTCCCGTCGAAACGGATGAAGCAGCATTGTAAGTCGTTTCTGCCTACCCATAATCTAATCCTCTTCTATAGCATCAGGATGTATCTTCGCGATAAAAGAGCTTTGGAAGAGTGTATAAGCATGTTTTACTGAACTATTCATGCAGAATTCTTATTACTGAATCAATTTGTGCAGATGTGACAATACAAACAGATGTGAAGATGACTTTGTGTGGGATAACGGGCATAGTTAGTAAATCTCGAAACGATATTGGAAAGATACTTGTCGAATGTAGTAGTAAACTTACTTATCGAGGATATGATTCAGTAGGAGTTGCTGCTGTTCACAATGGTATTGTTAATCTTAGAAAGAATGTGGGCACCATCGATGTAGTGGACAGGGAATTGAAACTCTCTGAAATGCCAGGTGATAGAGGAATAGCACAACTCAGATGGGCAACTTATGGTGCGCCTACAAAGGTAAACGCACAGCCACATTTTGGCTGTAGTGAGGTCTTTTACGGAGCACATAATGGAAATCTTCACAATTATTATGAATATAGAGAACATCTTATTGAAACTGGACACATAATACGCTCTGAAAATGATGGGGAATTATGTGTACATGCTGTTGACAAATATTATGAAGAAACCGGAAACATGTTTGAAGCAGTGCGAAAGTCCACGGATGATCTGAAGGGGGCTTTTGCCTATGCAGTTGGCCGAGCTGATGAACCAGAGATCTATGCAGTCAAAATGGGGTCTTCTCTTGTAGCAGGTATTGATGAATCAGCCACAATTGTGTCAAGCGATTTGCCTTCTATCTTACCACTCACAAATCGTGTTATATATTTGCAGGATGGCGAGATGTTAGTGCTCACTCCTGAAGAAATCAATGTATATAGAATTGAAGACGGAAAGCATTTAGAAAGGACTCCTGAGATATCTAGTGTTGATGCACGTGCTGCAGAAAAGGGTGGATATCCTCACTTCATGCTGAAGGAGATTAGTGAACAACCTCAAGTAGCAAAGGATGTTTTGGGAGTTCTTCAAGATGCAAAGTCCGAAATCTGGCTTGATATGCTCGAGGAAGCATCTACTAGATATCTTGTTGCATGTGGTTCCTCACACAATGCAGGTATTGTAGGAACCTACTATTTCAATCACTTAGCAGGTATCCCAATCATTCCTGCAATTGGAGGACAATTCGAACCTATGTATGGAAATACATTGGATGAAGAGAGCCTATGCATACTTGTATCTCAAAGTGGAGAAACAAAAGATATTCTCAATGTCCTTAATCATGTGCGAGATGATAATTTAGGGAAGACCTTGGGTGTATTGAATGTAAATGGAAGTACTCTCATGTTCAACGCAGATTCGTTCATCCCAATGGCGTGTGGGTATGAGGTCAGCGTACCTGCAACGAAGACGTATTTTTCACAAACTATAATCTTCGCATATCTAGCAGCTAAACTTGGTGAACGAAACGGCAAACTGGATCCATCAGAAGCAAAGTCATTCATTAGTATGTTAGAGCACGACCTCCCCAAGATTACTCAGAATACTATTGATAAAACGGGAATATTGGCAAAGAATCTTGCTGCGACAATGATGGAAGTCCCAGATCTTTACTGTCTTGGTTATGGATTTACAGATGGTGTAGCGAGAGAAGGAGCATTGAAAATTAAAGAGATATGCTACAACCATTGCGAGGGAATGTACAGCTCAGAGTTCAAGCATGGACCTCTTAGTATTGTAACTGATGGATATCCTGTTATTTTTGTCACGACTACCCAAGATTCATGGATGATCATCAACCACATAAATGAGGTTTCCTGCAGAGGAGGACGAACAATAATCGTTGGAGAATTGGAAGAGAAGCTGCTCCCATATGTTCAAAATCAGATAGATTACCTCACGGTCCCGGAAACAGATCCATTGCTTAATCCTTTGATTGATGTGATACCACTCCAGCTTCTAAGTTACTATCTATCCGTTGACAAAGGGATTAATCCGGATTTGCCTAGAAATCTTTCAAAGACCCTAACAGTCGATTGATTTCCACTACTCAAGCTCGCCTCCACTCTCACCGATCCGGATGGCACGCATGGCGGGATCCGTTACACTCTGGGCATCATATCCAGCTCTAATGTCAGTCAAATCTTCATCACTGATCTCAAATATTCCAATGATTGAATTCGACTCAGCAAGAACCCATTGTCCGTACACACTTATTCCGTCTGGCACTTCACATTCTAGCAAACCCATATTGCTCGATCCAGACCACCAGCTAACACATGAAGATCTGACATCCAACCAGTGGAGTAGTGCATTCCATTTTTCTTTGAGTTCTGTAGGACCAAAGCGATGTCTGAATGTAATCATGATATTCTTTTCTGAGTTATTCAGCATGGTCCTAATTTTTTCTATTTCATCGGGAGAGAAGAGTGTCATTGTAAACATCAGTAACTAGATGCAAAAATGAATAAAAGACCCTCGTTATGGATAAAAGTGATTGATATCTATTCATACAAGAGTCGTCCTACAATGAAATCAATATCTCAAGTAGGTTTATTCTCTTCAGATCCATGGTCTACCAGAGTTGACAAGTTAGAAGTCGCTTTTGAGAACTTGGGTATCGATGTAACACGGGTCATTCCTTGGAAAGTTGCTAGAGAAGGAGCCACCAATTATCATAGGATTTCGATTAATGGAAAGGATTTGAAGGAACTTGACGTACTTCTAGTTCTAGACCTTGGAGCAAATGATATTGGAGCGTTCTTCAACAGAGTAGGTCTACTCTCTGCACTTGCAGAAATGGGGGTTGAAGTAATCAATTCAGTTAACTCTATACTTCAGATGCGAAACAAAGCAGAAACGATGCGAAAACTTGTTTCGTCAGGTTTGCCAGTTCCGAAGACACTGATAACAGAATCAATCGAGGATGCTGCTGAGTTCATTCAAGAAAATTTTCCATGTATTCTAAAGCCAATCACAGGTTTTGGTGGAGAAGGAGTTCAGCTAATAGATAGACAATTCGACTTGGAAAATGTATATGACTATTTAAAATTCCATAGTCAGATTTTCGGTAAAGGAGCATATCTCTTGCAAGAATACGTCAGGTCTCCAGGTTATGATGTAAGAGCACTCGTCCTAAAAGGCGAAGTAGTATCAACAATGCAAAGAGTAGGATCAGATGGAGTAGTAAATAACATCCACGCAGGGGGCGTTCCAAGGAAGAATTCACTTGATGTTGACGATCTTGCAAAGAAAGCAGCAGCAGCAGTCAATGGGAAGCTTGTTGGTGTAGATTTAATTCCAGATATGTCTGGAAAAATCTGGATATTAGAAGTAAATGCAACTCCAGGATGGACAGCATTGCAAAAGGTTACGGAGTTTGATATTTCAGAGAGGATTGCTTCAGTTATATCTAAGAAATAGGCAAAAATTTATACGCCCGATGATAATGTTTTTAAGACTGTCTCTAAGGCAGGAGATTGTCTGTGAGTGTATAACCTCCATGACATATTCGCATACGGAATCCGTCCTGAAATTCAGGGCTCGTAAAACGAAATTCTGAGGTCGTAAAATTTTGACTGAGGCGACTGAAACAACAGTAGAGAATGTAGAGTTCCTTCGCACTAAGCTAAGAGAACTGAAGATACAGGCCAGAAATGACCTGGAAGTATTGAGAAGAGATCGCGATCAAATGCGAGAGTACAAACGAATTAGAGATGAACATAACAAAGAAGTTCGTGCTCTCATAGAATCTGTTAAGGCTGAAAGAGAAGCCCGCGATGTTATTAACAAGGATATTACTGAGGCGAAGGATCGACGCGCAGCTCTTCATGCTCAGCTGAAGAGTGTATACGATGAGATTCGAGAGCTCCGTGGTACGGTGGTGGGCAGTCCATCAAGTGATCAGCGAAGAATGTTACGTAGGGTTGAGGAGCTTGAATGGAGACAGCAAACCGAACAACTGACATTGGACGAAGAAAGAAGCATCGTCGAAGAGATTGCAAAAATTGAGGAAAAACTTGTCAAGATCGGTCAGGAGAAAGAGAAACAAGACCGAATTATGGAGCTTCGCAGATTAGCAAGGAAACTCAAATCGGAAGCTACAGACATTCACCAAAAAGTCCTTGAATTGTCAGAGCAATCTCAGGTTCACCATCAGGAAGTAGTACGGATTCGACCTCAACTTGAAGAGTATAAAAAGAGCGCAGATACAGCGCATCAAAATTTTGTCGAATGGCTGAAGAAAGTCAAGGAAGGAGAGAATAGCCTGAAGACTGTCAGAACCCAAATCGATGAAATTCAGGGTAAGATTAGGAAGCATGTTTCTGAAAACAAGGATCTAGAACGTACAGAAAAACGATCCCGTCAGAAAGAACATGAACAGGAACGTGTCGACGCAGCTGTTGATAAGCTCAAATCAGGCAAACGTCTGACATTTGATGAATTTATTCTTGCTAGACGGAACATCTCTGATGATGAAAAGGATTCGAGAAAAAGGGAATCCCAGGATTCGTCTGATGAAGCCACTGAGGAAGAATCGGATTCAGAAGAATGAAGAGAGTAGGATTATTCTTGAGCGAGGACGGTTATGTCCTCTCTTAAGATTCATCCATGGGGGAGTGGTGTAGATAAGCAGTCAAAATCAGAGACCTGTCGGTAAACGCGGAGCCTCCACGATCTTTTATGCTCTTGCCCTTGGGGCAGGTGTATTTCGTACTTTTTCTGTTGGATTCGATTTAGTAGCATTGAACACAATTTTGAACGAACCGATTATCTATGGATTCTTATCGCAATGGACTAGCTTTGCTGTAACTCTCACTGCAATCATTTTTCTTAGCCTTAGAGTTTCAAGGGATGGCACAAAGAAACAAGCACTAGGATATAGTTTGGATCCTGATTTTGGCAGACTAGGAATACTGCCAAGGAAACCCATGCAGTATCTAATTGCTGCTGGAATATTCGCAGGGATTTCGACCTTCTTCTATTATTTCATAGTAGGCAACACAGATGCCTCTGCAGTTCTTCCATACGGACAACTTGTCATCATCTACCTTCTTCTCGGAGACCTTTGGTCAGAGAAAGACACACCGACAATAATAGAGCTCCAATGCATCATTTCTATTCTAATCGGAGTTCTTCTTGTCGGGGTTGAACCGGGAGGTTTTGATATCCCGACCTTGATCATTGTTCTTGTACCCATGAATATCTCTTCAGCACTGGTTACCTATTATCAAAGGAAGACCAAGCGATATGAGATTAAGCCGGGACTTAAGGTAGACTCGCTCAACATGCGAATATGGACATTACTCGTTCTAAACTCTGTCATGAGTGTCATGATGATACCGTTACTACCTCCAAATGCTTTAGAGCTGATGACAGTCTATATCGGACCGTTCTTCTGGTTCATGGTAGGATCATCATTAGCTACCTTCTTAACATTGATATTTTATGTAAGGGCATTGGGTAAGGGATCAATGTCAGTGGTCAATTCACTGTCAGCGATTTCGGTTGTCTTGGGGATCCCAATGACACTGGTAGGTAACTTCTTTGTGCCAGGAGCTTTTGGCACAATTAGCACTGATATCTTTCAATGGATACTAAAGATATTTGGTGTTGCTCTTGTTATGATAGGAGTAATCTCACTGCAAGCCTCTGATGTAAGGTCAATTGTAATAATCAAGGTAAAGCAGCTAACGGGAGATTTGTTGCCAGAGCTTTTTGACATTAAGGGAGTAGAATCTGTTGCTGCACTAGCGGGTAGTCATGATTATCTATTATCAATTAAGAGCAGGAGTTTGGGAAAGACAAGGGAAAATATATTGAAGAAGATACAAGCTATTCCAGAAGTGAGAAGACTTGAAACTTTGGTTGTATTGAGAGATTATGTGTAGAAGGAGGAACAACAAATGAATGAAACAGTCATGGCATATATCTTGATGAGAATTCAAATGGGATATACAGATCAAGTACTCGATGAGCTAAGAAAGATTGACGAGCTAATTAGAGTCGCTGTGACGACTGGTGAATATGATATCGTCGCATTGGTACAGGTTCAGAGCTTAGAGGCACTCTATGACATAACAGTTAGAAGGGTTCACAAGATTGTTGGAATTGAGGAAACCACAACCGCAGTTGTCGAGAAGATGATCTCGACTTAGCAAATATCATGTGCCACATAGTCTATCTTTTTAGAGAGGTGTGCATATATCCAATTAACTCCTGCATTAAGTTTTCAATGGAGTGTCAGATCAAAGAAGGTGGTTAAATTGGATGACGTTAAGATTCAACATCTAACGAAGAATTTTGG
>JAEORN010000258.1 GCA_016840825.1 Candidatus Thorarchaeota archaeon
ATCGAGCAGAATGACCTAAAGGGAGTCAAGGAAGTCATCATCCGCTTCCAGGACAAGGAGTGGCTCATCTCGAATCCACAGGTTGGTGTGATCAAGCAGGCAGGGAGTGAGTCATACCAGGTATCTGGGACCAAGACCGAGCGCGGACTCACTGCTGGTAGTACAGGCGAAGTTGCTGAGGAGATTCCTGTCAAGAAGATTGAGATTCCCGTAGAGGATGCTGCCCTTGTCGCAGGTCAGACCGGAGTGTCCCTCGAAGAAGCGACCGAGGCCCTCAGAGAAACAGAGGGGGACCTTGCAGCAGCCATTCTCAAGCTAAAGCGATAGTATAGTTGTATTACAAGTATCACAACCCTAGTGGTCCAATCGAAGAGACACTGGCTATCTAATACATACAAGAAACGTTCTGATTCCCTCTGAGAATGGACCACTAGGATACTAATCCATATCCATTCGATCTCGTATCATCTTCAGTCTAATGAAGTCCTCTCTCTCACGTTCTTCCAGTGCGAGCCTGACAAAACGTGCAGTCGCATCGAGCCGTGGAATAACGATTGTTTCAAGTGCAGACACTCGTCTCTTCGTACGTTCTATCTCAAGCGCCAATCTCTTTACAGTTGACTCAATCTCTGCAAGACGAGTGAGGGATTTTAATGCCTCCCTGAACTTGATGCTCATCGTATCCAATCGAGCGCTGGAATCAGGAAGTGAATAGGGGAGTTCTGGAACATGCTGCTCTACGCTCATAACTGGTACCTTGACGCCCATCATTGATCTTGTTGCAATGCTAATTTCTGTTTCCACCTTGCTTGCATAGGCAAACTCGATAACTCGTGAAGGGCCCATCACCATCTTAGCTTGCGTCAGACTTGAGAAGGCTTCTGAAAGAGTGTTCTCAACTGTTTGTCTTGCCTCCTTGATTTCAGCTATGGCATTGAAGAATTCCATAATCAGAGAGTCGCGTTTCTCCTTTAGCAAATCATGACCACGTTCAGCTAGTCGCATTCTATTCTTGAGTCGCAGCAACTCCATCCGAGTAGTCTTGGTACCTGCAAGTATTTTGCTCATAGTGGTCACTTCAATGAAATACTAGTTGCACATGTATGCAATAGCACAGACACTCAACGAGTTCCTAAAACTGTTTTGATGGGTATTATGCAAACCCGAATACCAATGCACTGATGACCACGGCAACAATGCAAAGTATCAGCCAATCTCGAAGATATCTCTCGACTCTGTTTGGATTCTCAATGATTTGTCCAGTTGTGATGAGCGACATTGCTGAGATGAATAGGAACGCAAAGGGAAGTGATGTTGTTGAATTGTCAATTGGGGCATCAGTAATCAGTATGACTCCAACTAGCAGACCAAAGATTAGAAAGCTTAGTATCATGAGTGAGGTCAAGATTCTTTGAATCCGGCTGACATCCATAGTGAGATTCTCCTAAGATTAAGACAATTCTGTCCAGTGCAAACTCGATTATCTTCGGTTCAAAAAGGTTGTGTATCATAGATTATAGCGCCAATCCAATAGTTTTCTCACAACCTTTATCAAGGAAAAAACTTGTGTAAATTGTATTACAATAAGTACATGTGATACGAAATCTGACACAGAATTACGAGGTTTGAAAATGACTATAGCCATCCACGAGTCTGCATTGATACGCCATTTCAACACGCGTAAGGAAACCTTGAGAGCTTGGGAAGAGAAAATTGGTGCACGCTTTTCACCCTTCAGAGGTTTCAAGATGCCTGATAGTAGACTCTATGTCGAGCACCCGGACTTCCTAGATTCCATTGTGGATCTTATTATCACGAATGAACGACATATCTTCTTGCGAGGGCCTGTCGGAAGTGGCAAGAGCACCTTGATGCTCCTTGCACTCAGAGATCTTCCCACCCTTGCTGATAGGAGAGGGAACAAGTTCATCACTGGTTATGTTGGGATGACTGGTCTCTATGAGAAACAGATGAGTGCTGCTATCGCAGACTCCTTACGAATCAAGTATCGTAGGTCATGGGAATCTAGTCAAATCATTGATGCTGTGGCTCAAGAGAGCGTCAGGAGATATATTGAAGAGAAAAGCCGTACTGCTCTGTTTATTGAGGATGTTGCTGACAATCAGGAGGCGGCATTCCACAAGCTGCGTTTTCTGGCGGATCTGCCAACTGAGGAGATGAAGGATGAGTATGGGACAGCACTTGACGAGCCCATTGTGACATTAGTGATGTCAGGTACGGTCATGTACTGGAATGCAATGCTTTCATTCTTGCCACAAATTGCAGATAGAACAGAGCCATTGGATGTTCCACCTTTGAATGACGCAAAGGCAAAGGAATTCATTGGTAGAAGAATTGCCTATGCAAAAGGACAGATCGATGTGTTCGACCCTGATGATTTCAGTATCTATCCATTCCATGAAGAGTCTATTGCCGTGCTCAATGGTGCTGCCAAGGGGAATCCTCG
>JAEORN010000259.1 GCA_016840825.1 Candidatus Thorarchaeota archaeon
ATGGGATGTACGCCAAAAGCAGGTAAGATGAAGTTAGATTGTTCAGCAAGTCTCTGAGTTTCTCTATATGAGTCAAAATCTATGGACACTGAAACCATAAGCATACGATTCTTTGCAATGTCAGCAAATGCGGCTTTGATGTCTTCATTATAATAGTTGAAGTGATTATGAACATCCACGTACAAATGCATCACCTAATCTAGGTGACTCAAATTGACGCATCACATAACTTTCTTGTCTTCTGAGCATCATAGATGCAGAAGAGCGAAGCTTCATATCGTAACAGCAAAGGCAAGAGGTAGGGATTATTTCTTGGAGTGAACAATAATGACTGATTTTCATGACTATCTTGAGATTCTCATTCGAGATGGAATCCAAGAAGCAGAGAAAGTATTAGCTACGGAACGTGCAGATTTTGAGTTTCCTACCGCAAGACCACAGTGGGCACCACCACGCCACTATGAAATTCAAAATCTCATAATGGATTTGAAGATTGACATCCAAAAGGAACACGTAGATGCAATATCCAAGTTGAAGATGCAAAGTATAGTTCCAGAGCTTCGTAGAGTTTTCTTGCATGCGATGGAACTGAAGATTGAGAGTATCATTGACGACAAAGGGAATAGATTGACCTTTGAGATGCTACCTGATGACCAAGCAATGTATGTCGATCTAAAGAATCCTCTTCGTGAAGGAGAGCAGAATGAACTGACGTTCACCTATACAATTGACCAACCTAGATCTGGTCTATTCTTCACAAATCCATGTCCAGAGTTTCCAGAAATTGAATCAAGTGTATGGACACAGATGCAGGATGATTATGCAAGGTATGTTGTTCCAATCTATGATAATCCCAGTCATAAATTCCCCACTGAAACGATTGTGACTGTACCCAAGGGATTCTTTGCGATGAGTAATGGATACCTGAAAGAGCGAAGAGAGAAGGATGATGGGACAGAAACATTCCACTGGATTCAGGACTTACCAATTCCAGCATATCTGATTACTGTAGCTGCATCAGAATATGTTGAGTATAAAGAAGACCTTGATGGTCTCGAAGTCAGTTACTATGTTCACAAGAAATGGGACAGAGATACTGTCTATCGCTCCTTTGGTAAGACACCAGAGATGATTAAATTCTTCGAGTCCAAGTTAGGTGTAAAATATCCCTGGGCGAAATATGCCCAAGTAACTGCAGCTAATTTCTTGATTGGTGGAATGGAAAATACAAGTGCAACTACACAGACGGATGGTACCCTACATGATGATAAAACCCACAGAGATACAGATTCAGATGCATTAGTCGCCCATGAGCTGGCTCATATGTGGGGTGGAGACCTTGTCACATGTCGAACATGGTCTCATGGTTGGCTTAACGAAGGATGGGGCACTCAGATGCAGAACGAGTGGAAACGCCATGATAAGGGAGATGAAGAGTATCTCTATGATCAATATGGGAAACAGTTGTCTTACTTTAATGAAGACAAGAACAGTTACCGTAGACCAATAGTAAAGAATGAGTGGGAACGTGGGTCGGATGTCTTTGATGCACATCTCTATCCTGGAGCAGCATGGAGATACTATATGCTCAAACATCTAGTTGGAGAAGATCAGTGGTGGAGAATTCTTGGTGAATGGATGACCAAGTTTGCTCACAAATCTGCATACACACACGATCTTGAGAGTCTTTTCACAGAGATGACAGGAGATGACTATGGATGGTTCTTTGAGCAGTGGTTGTATAAAGCTGGATACCCAGAGTGCAAAATCAAGGTATCGCACGATGAGAAGCTAGGCCATGCACAAGTTCGCATTGAACAGACCCAGAAGAGTGATGATGGAATGACTCCGAAGGTCTTCAGATTTCCATTGACAGTAGAGTTTGTTGCTGAATCTGGAGAACGGAGCAGATACACGGTTCAAGTATCAGAGAGGGTGCATGGATTCTATTATCCTATCAAAGACAAACCGAAGCAGGTCATCATAGACCCAGATTATGCAACTCTCATGGATTGGAAAATAGATAAGCCTGAACCAATGTGGATTGAACAACTCTTGAATGCTTCAAACACCATTCAAAAGATAAAGGCAGCACAGGCACTGGGTAAGAAGGGGACACCGAAGGCAATCAAAGCTCTAGGAGAAGCCCTGTTGAAAGAGAAGTTCTGGGGAACTCAGGTTCAGATAACAAAGGTTCTTGGATCATTGAAGTCCGAAGCTGCATTAGAGTGGCTCCTGAAGGCTACTACAATGAAGGATACAAGAGCAAGGACTGCAGTTGCTACTGCACTTGGTGAGTTCTTCAAGAACAACAGAGCCTTTGATGCCCTTAATGAATTGCTAAGAGATGCTGAGAGTTATTTTGTTGTAGCGGCTGCTGCAAGATCAATTGGTAAGATTCAGCATGATGATGCGTTTGATGTACTCTCAAAATTCTTGAATGATTGCCCTGAGAGTTGGCATGATATCATTGAAATTGGAGTCTTAGAAGGTTTAACCGCAACCGAGAAGAAAGAAGTAAT
>JAEORN010000260.1 GCA_016840825.1 Candidatus Thorarchaeota archaeon
ATTGTAAAGGTTCCTGAGTTATCGCCAGGAGAGAGTTTCTCACCCACAGTTATTCTGAGGATTGATACTGTCACACGTGACTGGCTCATGGAGCCAAGAGATACTCCGCATGAGATGATGACAAGAAATCGGGGTAGCTATTGCAGTATGCAAAAGTATTGGGAAATCACTGATGATATTATCCAAGAAATGTCACAAAAGGCCACTGAGAGAACAGGTGATGATGAGTCGTATGCACGTTTGGCTTTTGATATGGTTAGAGAGAGTGTCAAACTGAAGACTCACTTGGATCACAGAAGAGGCGCGGCTCGAGCAGCCCGTGAGAGAGAAGGGGATTGTGATGAGCATGCAGACCTCTATGTTGCACTACTTCGCGCAGTAAGAATACCCGCAAGAAGGATTGTCGGTCACGTCTTTCGAAAAAATTCTGAACCTGAGGCTCACGCTTGGTGCGAAATCTTTTTGGAGCAGAAGGGATGGATTCCCGTAGATCCTGCATTGGGTAACTTTGGAATTCTGACAGAGAACTACTTCTCAAGAATTAGGGAGGGACAGGTTTCAGAACGTCCGATGATTAATCTAAAGTGGAGTGGGATTGCTACGCAACCCCCAACTGTTGAAGAAAGTATAAAGATGTCAATTGTATCCAATGGCAAAAGCTAGATGTCCTGAAGGTAACCCATTGCTTGGAGTTGAACAAATAGTTCAGCACCGAAATGCCAACAAGAATGCGTTGAGAAAATAGAACAGCGAATTTTGGGAAGAAGAGGGGCTTCCAGAGCAGCCCGAAGAGTGCCTGCGAGGTGATGCGCAATCATTTCACCATAGGCAGAAACTTGAGGCAGCGAATCTAGGAATCTTCGTTTTGTGGATTCCAAAGAACCAGGTTTGTAATCACTGATTTGGATAGCGCCATCGACGTATCGTATTAGATCAATATGACCCGTGATGCCATAGCGTTCTGACCATACAGGCACCTCGATTGCCAGGGTATTTGGGTCATGAATAAGAAAATCTTGAAGGATTGCATGATCTGCCGAGAAGCTCATATCATTTCGTGAAAGGTGATACTGACGTAACTTCGTGACTAGCTCATCATCTACTCTACTCGTTATGGCTCCTGTTCGTTCGAGCTGTTTGCGAAGTCCAACTTTCTTTGACTGGGGCATACTAATCAGACGAAGTCTTGATGCCCTTGTGAACATCGGATCTGAGAAGAGAGCCTCTGGTATCTTGCCAGACTGGATGGTCTTGAGATGAGCCCAGAGGGAAGCCAAATCACCTGTTTGATTTCCGAATCGCAAGTGATTTGATGTATTCCACTGAAACGCATACGCAACCTTGCCATGTTGATAGTCTCGTCGTACAATGTCATCCGAAGCTGTAGGCATATCCCTCATCGTTCAAGTCTGGGATTGGACTTTTTAATCCATCTATAAACTTCTACAGAATTCTGGGGAGTTTGTGATTCCCAATGTTTTTAATCATCATATTCTAGATAGAGAATGGAGAGAGAAAGATGACCTATGCATTCATCGTCTTCTATCGGTATCATCTCATGACTCCCGAAGAAGCTGGCAAGGCGAAAGAATTCTGGAGTGAATTTTCCAAAGGTAGTTGGCCAGAGCAATTGCCCATTACTGGCGATTACAAATATGCATGGGGTTCAGACTGGAACGGTTTTCTGTTGATTGAGTCTGAGGATCCTCAGAGTTTCTTCGAGTTTTGGCCTATTTTTAGAGACAAGACTAGATGGTACATTGAGAATACGCGCACCATTGTAGCCATCAAGAGAGACACAAAGGAATGGATGTGACCTGCACACGGATGAGAGGGGCAGACTAGAATTGCCTGCCCTTCTGATCTATAGTGAGGCATTATCGATGAGCATCTTGATTATCCATCGGAAGTCTTTCTCAAGAATTCCATCTGATGTTTTGAAGACCATGATTGAAGAATTCTCATAATTCACAGTGGTCTTGTAGGGGGTATTGCTGGGATAAATGAAGATTCCAGAGAATCTTGAAATTGTACCACCATACATTCGACCATAATGACCAACCTCAGCTTTATGCTGAAGTTTGTCACCACGGAACTCCGCCTGCTTCAATTCCTTCTTCTCAACATCAACATACGCAATATGACTAACATTGATTTCTAGAGGCTTTGGCGGGGCTTCTGTGGGTTTAATCAGTTTGTCATAGATTGCCCTTCTGGCCTCTTTATCGATAAACAGAGGTTCGGCTATAATGTCCGTCAAGTTCATCAAAACTCTACGAAATCTCATAGCCAATCTTCCAGTACCTCGAATCTCAGCGATTTTATCATCCAATCGAACGGTGATGTTCCCTCGTTCTATTGTTGTGTATTTATTGTCAGTTCGCTCGCCAGCGGTGTCAAAGTCATGTGCAACGACATTAAAAGCCGCTGTGAAATCAGCGATGACAGTTTTTCCACGGGAGTCTATATTAGCAAATCCAGCCTTGGGATCCTTCTTCGCATCGAAAGGAGCCATGCCGCTGAAGATAGTAGCTAACTGAGCTCCTGTAAGTTTCTTAGCTGCTTCATCATTTAATGTGAAGAGCTTAACAGATTGCCACAATCCAAGGGGGGTAATCCTGGATGGTGCCTTTGGTGTCTTCGCGCTCAAATTGCCTCATCTCACATGGTTAAAGGTCGTAAGATAACGGACCTCTACTTCCATTGGAGATAGTACATATTCTCATATAAACTATACATCAAATCCAGAGAATAGCTACGTAATACAGGGGCAATATCCACATACTACTGTAGATATGAAAAAAAGTAAGGAAGTCTGAGCATTTCATGGAAAATACAATCTATTGGCGCCAAACTATATTTGGTACAGTTTTGCAGTTTGCTCATCAATGAAGCAAAAGGATGATATTGGTGTTACTAGCTCGTTGAATTCAGAAAGCAAGCAGTCGTTGGAGAGGAAGAACTGATGAGAGTCTTATTCGTACTCGGCTCTGGTGGGCATACTACTAGAGGTCTTATCCTCAGTAGTCAGATCAAGGCTGAGAAGACCTACATAGTTCCTTGGGAGTCTGAAGTAACAAAAAAGAAAGTACAAGAGAATTACTTCAGCGTCCTGTCGCCACGATTTCGGGCAAAAGACAATGTACTCATGACAATTATTAGAACACTCTTCCTTTTTCTTCACAGTCTTTTGATTTTACTCATCGTCAGACCACACGTAGTGATAAGCACAGGTTCAGGCCTCACAGTTCCATCATTCCTACGTGCTAGATTCCTTAGA
>JAEORN010000261.1 GCA_016840825.1 Candidatus Thorarchaeota archaeon
ACAGCACTTCTATCCGGTTTTTCAACGACTCGCAATTTCCACTCATTTGGATGAGCTGGTGAATAATATTCTAGAAACGCAACACCTCCTTCTGAGCGAAGTCTTTCCATTTCCTGTAGTCGTACTTGTAGCCAAGCTTTCCGAGATATTGGCATTCGAGAAGTTGCGATATCAAACAATGTCGGATGAAAATCAAAAACAAGTGCCCGTTCACTCATATACTCAAGAACACCATCTTGGAATGTCTTCGTGATTGTTTCTTTATTCGTGAAGAATGACGCAGCTACAGACATGTTTGGATACTTATCAGGAATACCCAAAGCAAATTTGAATGATCTTGTAAATTTTGAGAGATGAGTCGCGGCATCTAGGAACAGTATAGTTTCTGGTTTCCCTTCAAATTCAACAACTGAAATCTCAATCTCATTTTCATTTTCAGCTTCATGTTGCTCAATCATCGATTGAATGAGCTGGTCTGTGACAGGTGGAAGATTATCGTCTGAAAGATCTTCATAAGTGAGAGAATCTGCTTCCATTTCAGGAGGTTCCTCTGCTTCGTATTCCTCGCTTTTTGGTTGTCTTCTTTTTCTAAATTGAGGTGCAATATATCCTATCTCTTCTACAAGATGTTGAAGGACTAGTGGAAGGAATAAATCATAGAGTGTTCCTCTAGTTTCAGTTATCAGGAGAACTGGTCTGTAATCTGCAACTGCTTTTGATAATCCTGAATCGTATTCTGGAGTATCATCAAAAAACTTACTTAGATTTTCAACTGAATATCCCTTCTTGACTCTCTCTGTCCACTCCTGATATACTTCTTTTACCTCGGCTTTCCTACGGTCCTTTACCATGCTCACAAACTTGCCTAGATATTTGACTCCTCGAGATACTGCGGTAGCAGGACTAATGAATACGGTCATCATTCCTACTGCTTCGCCTGCGTACTCACTTGCCTCTGTGTTCTTTATTTTCCCCAGGACTTCTTCTGTTAAAGATGGAGGACCAAGCTTCTCAACTAATACTTCAATCATCCCTTCAAAATTCTCGAATGATGCATCTCCAGGTCCGATGTCCTCGCCTACGGGGGACGCATCAGATAGGACTTCTGCAAACCTATTGGGTCTAGAAACTAGCCATGTAAGAGGAATCTTCAACGATGTGATGTCATGCATGTACGTTCTATCTGAATCTTTAGACCCAAAGTAGTATTTTACTGCATCAGGGAACATATTGTCAAAGATTTCCATGAATTGGTCGAATCCCTGTTTTGTGCTTAGACCCATATCTGCACGTTCTAAGGCATCCGCCACGAAGACAAGGCCTGCTTCTCGCTTCTTTGCCTGCTTTGCTAGAATTGCCATCACTTGTTTCGGTGACAGATATAGCTTATCACTGGCCGCAAAAGGTGCGTCATAGAATGAAAAGATACCCATTCTTTTCCAAGGTCTATCCTTCATTTCTGTGTTGATAAGATGAGAGAACCACTCAAATCCGCGCTGATATCTTGGTATGTTATCTTCATCAGTCTCGTCATCAAATCCTGGCATACATTACACCATCAGACAGCCAATAAGGCAGTATAGGCCTACCTCGCCATGTGGCGAGATAAACCTATGCATCAAATTAGTCCATTCTTAGGGCAACCAATGCAATAACAAGAGCGGCAATAATGAAGACTATGATGAATAGTACTCTCCAATCGATGAGAGGTTGAGCAGGATTATTTGGATCTTCTTCATAGATCATGTCAATATATGTGCCACTTATGTCCAGCATCCTCAAAGCTTCAAAAGCCAATCCGGCATTGAAGAGAGTGCCTTCCGCAAGTCCTGGAACAGTAGTCCACGAGCCATCCGCGGCTTGGCAATCGACTATGAATCTCGCGGCAGCGGTCATATTGATACTTGGAACGCCTCCAAGCAGAGTGTAGATTTCTAATGCGTGATAGGTAGATAGAAGATTAGTGTCGTTGGTCAGTAGTGACTCTGTAAATCCTCCAACAATACCATCACTAGGATCCATATCCTGTCGAGCTCCGACCCAATTGAGAAGATTCTGCCTTTCTTCGATAGTGAGGACATTCACCTGACCTAGTATATCCAATGCAAGAAGTCCAGCTGCGGTCGCAGATATACTTGCGATGTTTGATGTAGGGCTAAGTTTGAAAGCATCTCCCTCACGACAACTGAGAATAAACTCAAGTGTTGCTGTTTCATTCCAGAGCCAAGTTTCTTTTGCCTCTCCACTAGCCTCTAACATATAATCCATAACATATAGGGCGTAGAAAGTCGAAACAATATCTGGTGCTTCATTCTCGTTGCTGCCAAATCCTCCTTCTGTGCTCTGTGTCTTATTAACGTAGATTAAACCAGAGGTTCCATTTAGCTCATCAAGATTATTGATTCCAGGAATATCATTATAATTTGGATTCGTCAGTAACTTCCAAAGCTTCACTGCATAGTAGGTGTTTTTCATAGTGACTGGTCCTGCAATGAAGAGTGAAAAACCACCATATCTATCGTAATCTTCACCGCCGCTTTTCCATTGTAGTTTCCTTGTGAAATTCTTCATTTTAACAAGGTCTACCACAGGCGGTCTATAATCAAATTGACCCATTTCGTAGTATACATGAGCAGCACCTACTGTCGGGTATAGGCGAGATGCCTCAGTACCTGGTAGGTGATACCCACCTTCACCATTTACTGACGGGTCATCATAATTCTCTTTCATATAAGCAGACAAGGTATCCCAACGGGTGTCTGGATTAGCTGCAACTGGGATTGAGATAAAAGCCACAGCTACTAATACAAATGCAATAGTAAGGGTCGCGATTTGGATTTTCTTCATTTGGATATCCCGGCCAATTATGCTATCGCCTAGAGTTAGCTCTGAGGACTTGGAGCCACCACTGTGGCAGTGTTATTAACGTTTCCCCAAGGAAGAGGATTGTACTGTAGCATTCATCCACCATATCCTCGGACGTCGGTTCTTTGTAATTCTCTGATGTAAATGTACGCTGAATCTGCAGCAATTGCTCCTTGACCTACTGCAACTGCGATTTGCTTCATTGATTCCACAACATCTCCAGCTGCGAAGAATCCTGGGATGTTTGTGGTCTGATTAGCATTGACTAGAATCTCACCGTTCTTGTTTGTTTCGACTCCAAGATCAATTGCAAGTTGGCTATTTGGTGATGACCCAAGTGCAACAAAAGCTCCATCAACCTCAATTGTCTTCAGTTCACCAGTCTTTATATCCTGAACAACGACTTCACGTAATAAATCGTCACCTTTGAATTCTTTAACAAGATGACTCCATTTAATGTCAATGTCTGAATCAAACACCATGTCCTGCATTGCCTTCTCTGCTCTCAATTCATCTCTTCGATGAATCAGAGTTGTGCTTTCAGTCAACTCAGAGAGATATACAGATTCGACCGCAGCAGTATTTCCACCGCCAATTACAACTACTCTCTTATCTCTAAAAAGAGGTCCATCACATGTAGCACAATAGGAAACACCTCTTCCTGTGAATTCATCCTCTCCTGGAATATTTAGATGACGATGCCCGCCTCCTGCAGCGAAGATTACAGCTCTTGACCTGTAGTTACCTCGTCTGGTTTCGAGGACAAAATTTCCATTCTCTTGAGTAATCTTTTTGACTTCGGTTATCTCTCTAATTTTGGCTCCTGTTTTCTTGACTTGCTCTTTCATTTTCGAGGCGAGGTCAATTCCTGTAACATATAGAAATCCGGGATAATTTTCAATAGCTGGACTTGTTGCTTGTGCACCTCCAAGTACTGCAGATTCCAAGAGCAAGGTCTTGAGTCCATAACGTGCAGCGTATATCGCGGCTGTCATTCCTGCAGGGCCACCACCTACAATGATGACCTCCCAGTTTAGGTCTTCTTCAGTCATTTTGGAGCCTCCGTTTGTTTTCTTATTGGTACCGACTTTGTCTTCCATTCGCTTAATCATTCTTTCCCATTCAAACTCAATTGGTTGAGCTGTTGAGTTGTAAGACCTTGTTGAGGTCGTAGGTGAACAACGCCAATAGGTTTGATCATATCACTAACACGTGAAAATGGAACTTCACGTATTGGTTGACTACCATATTTTACTAGAAACACTGCTTTGCGAAATCTATCCGGATCATAGGAATAGACATGACCTGGTCCTGTGACAAGGATATTGTCAACCCATTCGAGTCCTTCCCATAACCATGAAGAATTATTGAATCCTTCAATGAGGAGGATTTCGCTGTCTTTCTCTATTGCATCGATTGCGGCATCCAAGGTATACTCTAAGTTCTGCTTTGCATATTCTTCAACAATACCCATTGAATTGAATGGAATGACTTGTGTATCTCTTGTAAGACTGTCTGCCTCTTCTTGTGTTAGTAATAGCTTTCCTGAATTAATCAGTTCCTCAGCTAATAGAGTGGTCGAAGATATTCTTCCATTTCTCAGGAGCGAGTACCTCTGAATCGCAAGAATCGAATCCCAACCTCCAACAGCAAGTGTTGAAGATATGACTTCAGTGGGCTGCTGAAGTACCGCAGGGACAAACAGACTATGTATTGGATTAGCAATCTCTAGTGGTATTCTACTATTCAAAATGCTACGAACTAAGTAGGCATCACGTGACGCTAAAATTGAATCTGCAATGCAATTTTGAGTATGCTCATTTCTGTACCAGTAGTTATGTCCACTTATTGGCTTGAAATACTCAACTGCATGCCCGTTGTTCACATAGAACTCTGCCAAGTTTCTTGACAGGATGGTCTTGCCTGAATCGAACGAATTCATACCAAGTACCAAAATCCTCTGTGTCAACGATCCCACCAGAAAAAAGGAATTAGGGAGCCCAATGGGCTCCGAAGGTTTTGTTGTAATTTTACTACATCATACCGGGCATGCCGCCAGGCATACCGCCCATTCCACCAGGAGGCATTCCGCCCATGTCAGGTGCTGCGCCTGCCTTGGCTGCAATGACGTCATCGATTCTGAGAATCATCTGTGCAGCTTCTGCTGCAGAACGTACTGCTTGATGTTTCACACGAACTGGCTCTATGACGCCCTCTTTCATCATATCGGTAGTCTTGCCCTTCAAGACATTAACTCCGAACCAGAGGCCCGAATCATCGGCATGTGCTTTATTGAGTTCGGTGATGATATCAATGGGGTCATGGCCACCATTCTCGGTAAGTGTCTTTGGCACAATTCGTAGTGACTCAGCAAATGCTTCAATAGCAAGCTGTTCACGTCCCTTGACAGTTTCAGCATAAGCTTCGAGTCTCTTTGCGACTTCAGCTTCTGTTGAACCACCGCCTGCAACATAGAAACCATCTTCAACTACGTTCCTGACAACGCAGAGTGCATCGTGAAGTGCTCTATCTGCTTCATCAACAACATGTTCAGTTCCTCCACGAATCACTATGGAAACAGCCTTAGGATCTTTGCACTCCCTAACGTAGACAAGCTTATCGTCGCCAATCCTGACTTCCTCAACAACTCCTGCATGACCAATTGCTTCTGGTGCAATCTCGTCAAGGCTTGTTGCAATCTGTGCACCTGTTGCCTTTGCAAGCTTCTCGAGTGTACTCTTCTTGGCTCTGCGAATCGCGATGATTCCAGCCTTTGCGAGGAAATGCTGTGCAACATCATCAATACCCTTCTGACAAATCAGGACATTCGCACCAGATGCTGTGATCTTCTCAACCATATTTTTGAGCATATTCTCCTCTTGATCGAGGAAGGCTTTGATCTGCTCAGGACTATCAATCTTAATCTCCGCGTCGAACTCTGTCTTCTCAACTTCAATTGCAGCGTTAACGAGGGCAATCTTCGCACCCTCAATCTTTCTTGGCATGGAAGCATGAACAATCTCCTTGTCAATCACCATACCGTTGACGAGTTCGGTTTCATCAAGGTGCTTACCTTGCTTTTTGATAATCTCAACCATCTCGATATCGGCCTTAGTCTTACCATTTACATTTTCTGCAATCTGCAGGACTGCATCTACAGCAATCTGCGCAAAGTGGTCCTTTGACCCCATGACTGATTTGCTATTCATTGATGTCTGTGCAATCTTTGTTAGAATCTTCTTGTCCATTCCCTCCATTGGAACACCAATAGCGTTCAAGATTTCAGTGGCTTTCTCAGCTGCCTTCTGATAACCGCCAACAATAATGGTTGGATGAATCTTCTTGTCTAGGAGTTCTTGGGCTCTCTTCAAGAGCTCACCAGCGATGACAACTGAGGTGGTTGTTCCGTCACCGGTCTCCTGATCCTGACTCTTAGCAACCTCTACAAGCATCTTGGCTGCTGGGTGCTGTACATCAATCTCTTTCAAAATGCTAGCACCGTCATTTGTGATGGTCACGTCTCCCAGTGAGTCTACGAGCATCTTATCCATACCACGTGGACCGAGGGTTGACTTGATTGCATCAGAGATGACGATACCTGCCATAATATTGTTCGCCTGCGCGGACTTTCCGCGAGTTCTACTTGTGCCCTCCTTGAGAATCAGGACGGGCGTACCAGACAATTGTGACATGGTTCTTTTCCCCTACTTGTTTACGTGCACACTACCAATTCTCAGACTGGCGTGTGGTTTTTCATTGTAGTGAAAACTGTACATGCACTTCGCATGTACTTCCAATAAAACTGCACCTGTACTTCGTATAAAAACATTAGCTTTGAACCGTCTATTTCCGGAAGTACATACGTTTCTTACAAGCTAGAGGCCCTGTGTGTTCAATATCTACTCCAACTTTTTCACCTAATATCTCATCAAGCATTCCACAGAGAATTCCATTCGAGAGGTGGCAGAGGGGGCCATCTTGTTTCAGGTTCTTATCGGTGACAGCAGCTCTAACAGGGCACTCTCGTACCATTATTCTAAATGATGTCTGACCGAGATTGTCCTCAAAAAAGATCGTATTTGTTTCAGGTTTTCTATACAGCTCGACATCCCAGACTCCCTCATAGGCTTGATTAACAATTTCGATTGCTGTTGCTAGCGTGTTTGTCTTCTGGATGCTCTCTCCAAGAACTCGCCCTTCTCTCACTCCATGATTAAAGATGACTCCCCTTGATGCAGTACCAAGAAGATCTTCTATTCCATTATTGATGGAGGTAAGAAGAGTAAGATATGTGTCAACTCGTCTATCATTAGAGCGATTAAAATCGGTCATTAGAAATTTCATTTTGAAAAGGTAATATAACTTTACGGGGTGGAAATTCAAAAAATAGTTGGATATTCACATGATTCACAAGTTTGGATAAAAAATCCTTTGCTAACCATGATTCTCCTTATTGTATTCCTTCCATTCAGTAAAGCACATATGTATGATGACACGTCTTGAGATTAATCAAGCCCCTCGTTGAGTGGAGGACCAATTCAATGGATATTACCTTGCAAATTGGAGGAGAAGCAGGCCAAGGTATCGCTACCGTTGGTGACTTGCTGGCTCAAGTTTTTGTTAAAGCTGGATTTTATACTTTCATAATTAATGATGCAGAATCTAGAATACGGGGTGGATATAATTTCACACAGATTCGGGTATCAGATAAACCAATTTATGCTCCCGTTGATGACCTGGATGTGATTGTTGCGTTCTCGAACGATGCCATCGTTCGGCCTCGAAATAAGCTTGTCGAAGGCGGAGTCATAGTTTTCGATGATAGTGTGGAATTTCTCAATCATGAAACATGTCATTATGCCGCGCCTCTTCAGAAGACAGCTAAGGAAATAGGTGGGAACGTGCGTATGACAAATGTTGCCGCCCTTGGTGCAATTCTGGCCATACTGAAATTTCCGATAGAACTTGCTGAGGAAACTCTTGCTGCAATATTCAAGAAGAAAGGAGAGAAAGTCATCTCGAGTAATGTAGCAGTTGCTAGAGCAATGTATGACCGTACATTGGAGGAATATCCTGGCCCGTGTAGTCAGAATCTAAGTACAATCCAGAAAGGTCCAGGAGTTCACAAGATGCTTATGACTGGAAATAGGGCAATGGCATTCGGAGCAATGGCTGCCAACCTGAAATGGATATCGTCGTATCCTATGAGTCCCTCAACAGCCCTCTTCCAAGATGTCATTTCTTATAGTAAAGACCTAAACATCGGAGCAATTCAAACAGAAGATGAACTTGCATCGTTAAATATGGCATTAGGAGCATCATATGCTGGAGCACGATCAATGGTTACAACATCCGGGGGTGGGTTTTCCCTTATGGTTGAAGCACTAGGCCTAGCAGCGATGGCAGAAATTCCCGTCGTCATCTACAATGCTCAGAGAGCTGGTCCAAGTACTGGATTACCAACAAGAACTGAACAAGCTGATTTCTTGTTCATGGCTTTTGCCAGTCAAGGTGAATTTCCCAGAATAATGCTGGCTCCCAAAGATGCTCTTGAAGGATTTGATGTAGCAGTTAGAGCATTCGATTTAACAGAGAAATTCCAGGTTCCTGTAATGATTCTAGGTGACCAACATCTTGCAGACTCGACCTGGAGTACACCTCCTTTTGACATTACGAAAATAAAAATAGATAGAGGTTCTCTCGCGAAGAAAGGAGCATCTGATTACAAACGATATGCGTTGACTGAGGATGGTGTTTCACCTCGTGCTTTTCCGGGAGATCCAGAAAAGATAGTAGTATCATCCGGAAATGTTCACTTTGAAGATGGTCACATCACAGAAGATCCTGTTATACGAAATGCAATGGTGAAGAAATTTCTGAAGAAAATTCCCGACATCTTGGATGCGCTAGAGCCCCCCAAAATTTACGGTCCTGAAACTGCAGATATAACGATTCTAACTTGGGGTTCTACATGGGGCGCAGCATATGAAGCAGTTGAGATACTTCAGGAAAAGGGAGTATCGATTAATCAGCTTCATTTCTGTGACATTTATCCATTACGAACTGATTTGATAATTTCGGTATTCAAACAAGCGAAACAGGTGATTGCTGTGGAGCAAAATGCAACATCTCAACTTGCAAAACTTATCCGAATGGAAACAGGCTTTGATGTTCATCATCATGTGAATAAATACGATGGGAGACCTATGACTCCTAGCTGGATTATCCAGCAATTGAAGGAGGTTGGTGCATTATGATAACATCAGAACAACTCGAAGGAGTACAAAAAATCACTTGGTGCACCGGCTGCGGTAATTTCGGAATTCTTGCAGCACTTAAGAAAGCGGTTATTGAACTAGGTGAGCCTCAACACAATATTGCAATGGTATCAGGAATTGGATGCAATAGCAAGATACCGCATTATATCAATCTCAATGGATTCCATACACTACATGGCCGGTCAATTCCTATTGCCACTGGAGTTCACGCAGCAAATAAGGATCTTACCACAATTGTACATGTGGGAGATGGTGATACATTAGGTGAAGGTCTAGGACATCTGCTTCATGCAGCAAGAAGGAATGTCAACATTGCAGTGTTTATCCATAACAATGGAGTAAATGGTCTGACTAAAGGTCAGTTCTCACCATCAGCTCCTCGAGGTTATGTTTCAAATACTTCTCCTCCACCTCCTGGAGCGCCTATGGATCCCGTTAATCCGGTTGGACTTGCAATAACCGGTGGGGCAACATTTGTTGCTCGTGGATTCTCAGGTGATCAAAAGATGCTTGTTGAGATTATGGTTAAAGCGATGAAGCATAAGGGATTCGCAGTTGTGGACATCCTTCAACCATGCCAGACTTGGAATCGACAACTTACTTGGTCTTATTATAACGAAAAGACGTACTCACTTCAGGACATCGATCATGACACTAAGGACCGATGGATAGCTATTGAGAAAGCGTTTGAAAATGGAGATAAGATTCCCATTGGTATCTTTTACGATGTTGAAAAACCTGATTTAATATCTGGCTTATCTATTCCTTCTGATATGCCTTTAAAGGATCATACCACAGACCTAAAGAAGATACAGGAGATACTTGATGGAATGTTGCTATAAGAGGTAATGGATTGCATCTCAACA
>JAEORN010000262.1 GCA_016840825.1 Candidatus Thorarchaeota archaeon
ACAACCCACTTTTCACCATCAACGATTGCCCAAACGTATTTTTTAGTTGGATGTATCCACATGTTGGTGACGCCGAAGATGGTTTCAGGACGTAGTGTAGCAGCCACCAGGAATCCATCTTCAAAGGGCCACTTGATTGCTGTAAACTCCTTTACTTTGGCAGTAGCGCCTTCCAGTAGGTCATCTTCACCAACTGGATTTCCGTCCTTTGGGCAGTATAGCAGGGGATAATTACCCTGTTTGATGTATCCTTTATCCATGAATTTTTGATATTGCCATTCAACGAACCTGTTGTATTCTTTGTCTCCAGTGGTAAACTCTCGTCGCCAATCAATGCCTAAACCTAGAGCATCGAAATCGTGGGAGATTACCTTCGCAAAGAAAGATGCAGTAATCCAAGGATCTGTGAACTTGGCTAGTTGGGTTTCTACTTCTTCTTCAGTATCAAAATACAAGCGTAGGTCACGCTTGTACTGTTCAATAGCAACTGGATCCCCAGATTTTATCCGGTCAACCATTCCTTGAATTGGGGTCCCAGTCATATGCGAGGCCATAGGATATAGCACATTGAATCCTTGCATTCGCTTGTATCGAGCGATGACATCACCGATAGTATAGGTTCTACCATGTCCTATATGTAGCGCACCATTTACATAAGGATACGGTACTGTCAAAAAGAACTTCTTTCGTTTGGGGTCTGGATCAGACTCGAAGACTCTGTCTTTTTTCCAACGTTTTTGCCATTTCTTCTCAATCTTAGCAATATCACTCATATCCAGTAACCTCTCGTAATACTGAAGGATTGGAAGAGTCCAAGATGATATCCTCTATAAAGGACTCGCAAAAGGAGCGTATGTTAGTTATCGAGAACGCAATCCATCCTGGCTCACTCTCTCCATTCACGCAGTAGGGACTCCCTTATTAGAGCTATGGTTAGCTGGGATTGACTAGCATTATTATGAAAAAAGAGTGAGAAGAAGAATGGACCCACAAGATGAGCATATTGACATTCACAGCGAACTTTTATCATATGCAGAAGTCCTTCGATTCTTCCAAGAGCTGGAAAAGAGTGGGGCTGTAAAGTCATACTGCAATGGGTCCAATGTTTCAGGTAGATGGATCTTTCAGATTTTCAATAAGGAGTTCATAGAAGAACTGGCTCAGGTTATTAACAGAGCATTGGGTCGGAGAAGAAAGAAACCGCCGGTACTTGAAGTAATGAGTGGTGATGGACGGCTTACCGAGTTCTTGCGTCCCTTGCTTAAAAGACAGTGTATTGCAACAGACAGCAAAGACGGACGTTATAATATCGGATATCCAAAATGGGTAGAAACACTCGATGCGATGGAGGCTATTTCGAAATTTTCACCTGCGTTCATTGTCATTTGTTGGGAGCCCTATCTATCGATGACAGGGATAGATATTGTAAAAACAGGAGTACCGACAGCATGGATAGGAAATCCAAACATGTGTGGTCATACAGACATCTTTGAACAACCACACATTCCTTTGCAGAGTCGATATGCTCTAAGTAGACATGATTACTTCCTCGCGAAGGACTTCAAAACAGACATTTACTTCTTCAACTGCAAACCTGAGTGGATCTGATGTTAGACCTGAGGTCTTACACTGCTTCATATGTTTGCGGCACTTGTTGAAATCATCAGTTGAAAGAAGGTCTTGTCATGGTCAAGGCAGTAGTCGATGCTGTGGACATCGACCCAAAGACTGGAACTACTCTAGGATACTACACATTCGGAGAAGAGCGTCCAAATGTATTCATCTTGGCAGCCATGAACGGTCGTTCAGCTACTGACATCTATGCAAGCTATCTCGTCATGAAACATCTGGAGAATCTGGAAAGAATCGATGGGTCTGTAACATTTCTTCCTGTGGCGAGTCCCCTTGCATTTCGATTACGAGCAAAGATATCACCACTTGACTCCAAGGATCTTGACACAATATTTCCTGGAAACGAGCATGGAACAGTGACTGAGAGGACTGCATGGGAGATTTGGCGTCGAGCATCACAAGCTGATTATATCATAAACCTACGTACTGGATGGCAGAACTGTACCAGTCACTTGGTTGCAATGCACAGAGACTACATACATGTGAGAAATCTTGCTTCACAAATCGGTCTCCCTTATGTTTTTCAATCAACGGGAATGAGAGGAGCCCTTACAACTGAAGCTGCACACGAAGGAATACCAGCTGTTTCTGTAGAAATGAGGGGAGATACTGATCAGGTAGATTCGCAGGCGGCTGTTGAGGTGAGAGAAGCAATCCTCAATCTCTTGCGTACAAAGGATATGATTGTTGGAGAAAAAATAGAAGCCTCAAACACCCTCGTGGGAAGATTACAGCAAGTAAATGTGGACACAGAGGGTTTCTTTGTTCCAACCGTCAATCTAGGAGAAACTGTAAAAAATGGGGATGTGTTAGGTCACGTACAGGACAAGAATGAGATAATGACCCCCTTTGACGGTGCAGTGATTTCATTGAGTAGAATCAATTATGTGTTCGAGGGAGATATGATTGCACGTATCGCCGCTCCACTTAGCGACCAATGGACTTCTATGGCGGATGAGCAAGAAGAGTCCATGCCAAAGAGAAGGAAATGGTGATAGTGAACAGCGAGTGCAATCAGGCGCAATACTTGATGAGAATGAATGTTGGAGATAAACACCTGAGAGAGAATCCTAATCTCCTATTGATTGGAAGCTGCATGGATAGGTTTCCGGAAATAGTGAAGGAGATTTGCGAGAAGGAGAAGAGTCAATCAACCCTTCACATCTGCCTTGAGGAAACTCATGCCAACCAAGCAGGTTTCAAGATAGGTTCGATAGTGAAGTACTCTAGCATCAAGAAAGTAACAGTTCTGACAATAGATGGAAGTCCCCACTGCGTTCAGCTCCATTATGTTATAGAAGATATCAAACGTCACTTTGCACCTGAGATAGAAACAGCTCATTATGTCATAGAGAAGGGAAAACTGTTTGAGATTTCAGCTGAAGCAGTGAAACGCTCGAGACATTTATCCCAAATTCAGAAGTTGATTGATGGATAGTCAATCTGTGGTAAGAGAAATTCAACAAACTGCTTTGCAAGACTAAATATGCATTGCCGAATAGTATAATCATGCCAAAATGTCCACACTGTTCTGAGGAATTAAGAATAAAACTCGCGGGATTATTTGTGTATGAAATTGATGATGAGTACTGGTCTCAAATTGAAACGTTTATTCAGCGGTTGCCAAAATTTTCTAGAATAGCCTTCAAGTCACGTATGGGAAGAGAGAAAGATCAGATAGAGAGAGAGCACCCTCCTTTAGTCAATCTATTAGTTTGCTCGTACTGTGATAATGTCATAGGTGCAGAAATACAGAAAATGGTTCCCAGTTACTAAAGATATTCTTAATCGAGGTAGTAGGTCTTCCAGATTAGACAATTACAGGAAATTACTCCTGTGGGTATGAAACCCTTGCGGCATCTGACAAAGATTCAGAGCATGATAGATGAATAATCGCATCCATCATAGTTTTGGGAGGATGAACCCTGCAGTCTTCTTGTATTCAAGGTACTCATCCCCGTAATGCTTCATGAGCTTTCTTTCTTCAATATATGCACCAATCATAGTGTAACCAATCATACTTAGAGAAAAGACAATCACAACGGGAAATGGGTAGATGAGTGCTAGAGCCAAAAATACAAGGACTGTAGCCAAGTATAATGGGTGTCGGATTCGGGAATAGATTCCATCAGTGATGAGCTCTGCTTTCCTATCCGTTCTCATATCCGCAACTGTACTAACTGATATCACTCGAGATGCTATCATTGACAGAACTACTCCTACCAGACCTGATAGAATTCCAAGTACAAACAAGAGGGGTTGAATCAGTGTTGGTTGTGTGATGAAGTAGATCCAGTCCCAATAGTTCATCGATAGAAATGCAATCAGAAGTGTGAGAACACTCGTTGTGCTGAATATTTTGGCATAACCCTCTTTGCCCCATCTATCAATAAGTCTCGTCTTAACACGCAGCGCTGAAAGACCAGAGTGCTGCAATCCAAACAGCGCGGATGCCAGGATAACGATAACATACTCAATCATTGTCCAAACCCTTCAAAATCTGCTCAATTCATATGTCGCTAACCTTATAAGTTAACTATTGTGTATTTAACAATAGTTAATATATTCATGCTTAGGTGAATAATAGATGATTGAAGCAGCAAGGAATCCCTTTTCTCCCATGGAGATGTGGGATGATACAATGGTCACCGTAAATGAAGGTGAAGAGAAGAAGAGAGTGGATGCCAAGCATTACAGAATCCGCTATCTGGTTGGAGAAAGCGAAGATAAGAGATTTATCGACGGCGGCAGTGATGACATCGCTGAATTGAGTGAGAAGACCCTGTTCCTATCACCATCAGTTCATCGGCTCGCTGGAGATCCATTCCACTACGATCATTCGAAAGTGGAGAGCATAAGTGGAAAGACAAGGATTTCTGAGAGAACAAAGGAATTGATTCGTCATCCAGCTTGTGAGGACCACAAGACAATCGAAATCATCTTTGAGAGTCCGGGAGTTGAGTGTTGTGCCATGTCAAAGGAGCAAGCTGACAATATGCGTGTCCCACTCCAATATATGGCAGGATATATGCTCGGTAAAAGTGAGGGGTTGTTGAAAATAGCTCTCTCGAAGACGGTTGTTGACGAAGGAACTGAGTACTACGATAATATCCACATAATCCCGGAGTCAGCAGTCAAACAGATGTCTTGTCTGGAATGATACGTAAAAAATCATGAGGTTGAACGTCCGATCATCTCCTTGATCTGGCTATCCCCACACAGCTAGACATCCTTTCGCTTCGGGCGTTCTCCTCTCCCATATTTTCTTTCTAATTTTGAAGTATGACTATCCTACCAAATTAACTTACGTTCAGCTGTAGTTCATCACGGAATGAACTTGTACATCCCAGCGTTTTGACTGATTACGGATTTTTGTCCATACGTATGTATGAGGATAGTATGTTTTTCTTAAAAAAGAGAGAACAGTGATACATTAGCTCACTCATGCTTAGACTTATATACGCAAATAATAGCGCTTTTGGAAGCATCCTTCTTGGGCTGT
>JAEORN010000263.1 GCA_016840825.1 Candidatus Thorarchaeota archaeon
CCTGTGTAGATTTGAAGTGTTTGACATTCCAAGATGCTATCGAGAACGCTTTTGTCAAATTTTTACTCCTCCTAATAGCAGTTGGGGGCGGTTACATTTTGAAAGCGTGCAATATTACAATGCGCACCTAGTATAATAATTATAATGTTCAAAATATTTTCGAGCTATTGAACAAAAAGAGTCAATAAAATTCTTGGAGGAGCCACAGGAAACCACATAATGCGGTAGGACATCTCAAGAATACGTAACAAGTTACTACGATCAAGAATAGGTGATTCCATTATGAAGAATATTCTCTTTATCTTCAATGCTCGTGATGAATTAAGAAGATACATCACGGATGGGCTGTCTTCCATCAGTAATCTGAATTTAATATTCCCAGATCGTGATGACGATGAATATCTGCTTCAACTAGCACCCAGTGCGGATTTGATTATAGGGTGGAGACCATCCGCTGAGCTTCTCGAGAGTGCAAGAAATCTGAAGGTGTTCATCAATCCAGGAGTTGGCGTTCAACACCATATCAAGCAATATAGAGATGTATACAAACAGAGAGGCATAACTTTGATCAATGGTCATGGAAATACCTATTTCACTGCACAACATGCGGTCGCTCTCTTGCTGAGTCTCACAAACAAGGTAATCCCGCACCATACCTGGATGGCAAACGGATTATGGCGTAGGGGTGATGATTTTGCCAAGTCAATTCCTCTAAGAAACCGGAAGATTGGACTACTCGGTTATGGCGCAGTCAATCAGAAAGTTCATAGATTTCTTGCAGGATTTGACGTCGAGTTCTCGATTCTGAAAAGAAATTGGATTGGAAACGAGAAGGTCACAGCTCCTGCAAAGAAATATTCACCAGATGGGCTTGAGGATTTTCTAATCGAGATAGATACCCTGATAGTTGCAGTTCCTGAAACAGATGAAACAAATGGAATGATTGGAGATCAAGAACTCCAATTGCTGGGTCCAAATGGTTTGATTGTCAACATCGCCAGAGGATCAGTTCTTGACCAAAAGGCTTTGTACGAAGCTCTTTCAAATAACGTCATAGCAGGCGCTGCAATCGATGTCTGGTATGATTACCAACCAAAGGAAGACTCAGAAGGAAAAAAATTCCCTTTTCAATATCCCTTCCATCAGCTTGAGAATGTAGTTCTCTCACCTCATAGAGGCGCATCGCCAATGGATGACCTAAAACGATGGGATGAGGTAATTGAGAACTTGCAGCGATTTTCGGAAAGCAATCATGACTTCATCAATGTTGTTGATCTTGATAGGGGATACTAGACTTCCTCAAGTTCGTCAGTTTTTAATGTGAGTTTACGGGGATTTGCCAGAAGACTTACCTCGTATCTATGTTGTGAGGGAATTCTCTTCCCATCTTTCCACAGATGAAATCCTTTGTTGATTTTATCTCGTATTTCTCCGCGATAGGCGATCATGATTGAGAAGCACTGAAGGATTCTACAGAACCATTCATTCTCTGCCAATACAGGGTCTTTGATTTTTACACGAAATTCGCCACCAAGGTCTCCAAATTTGCTATCTATGTCTGCGACAATTTCATTTCCTTTTAGACGCATCACCCTGAAATCATCACCAAAAGAGCCTCGTGAGCCCTCAATCCTATATGTATCGAATGTACTGTTTCGACCAAGAAGATAGAATACAAAGTTCTCAGTGGATAGACCACCTCTACGAAGTTGCTTCACCCAAGTGACAAATTCACTCTCCCTAGTCAATACTGTGAAAGCAACTAAAGGCTGGTCCGATGCAAAACTTGAGGCATACTCCTCTGCAACCATTTCCTCCATAGAGGCTATCCAACCGCCACTATTAGAGAATAACTTTGCAACTAGCCTACGATCCAGATCTTCGACTTGGTTCCATAATGATTGTCGCAGAATTATGAATCCGATTTTTTCAAGAGAAGGTAGCTTTTCTTTTTCATTTGACCTACGTGCTTCCGAGATCTTTCCCACGATATCTGCATCCTTTGAGAACTGCCTGCTTTTGGACCGCCAAATCTCATCTTGCCGATATCCGATTTCCTCACCATGAAATCCAGTTGAATAGAGATCTTGCG
>JAEORN010000264.1 GCA_016840825.1 Candidatus Thorarchaeota archaeon
AAAGACCAGAATGGCGGCAATTGTCATAAGGAATACAAACATGTTGCTGATGAGTTTGTCTTCGGGATGTACAAATCCTGTCATTTCTGTAAATGTGTTGATAATTGTAAAGAGAATCACCAAGCCAAGGAGTATAGCACCACCTAGCCAAATGTAGAAAGGATACACCGTTCCAGTCTGACCAACACTCTCTAACAAGTATTTCAATCCAATTGAGAAACCAAGTACGGCTAAACCAATACCTGCGAAAATATTACTGATGGTTGTTAACCTAACCATTGATATACCGCTCCAATGAGTGTGTTGAGTACTCAATGAGTTGCTTTCTATTAACTCTTTTTAGACATTGCGAAACTACATGTTTTCATGAACTTGGACATGTTTTTCATCCAAGAAGTAAGTTCCAATACATGCTATAAGAATCAAAGCGCCAACCAAGACACCTAAACCAAGGAAGAGTCCAAAGGTACTGTACATGAACTCTCCAGCTATTGGACCAATAATCATACCAGAGCCAAAGAAAATGCTGTATACGCCCATTGTGCTACCTCTTGCTTCCTCACTTGAGATATCTGTTAGATATGCCATTGCAGCTGGTGGAAATGCTCCAGCTGTGAAACCAAGAATTGGTAACACAGGCCAAATAGCCCATAGTTGTTCAAATGTTTCTGCATTCGCAACAAGTAAGAACGCAAGTAAACCAAATCCGATGAGACCTATTACGATGAAAGGACGACGCTTCATCCAATGATCTGAGAGATGGCCATTAATGATAATACCCAAGATTAGAGAAACTCCAAGTATACCAAATAATACAAGAAAATCCAATGCCTGCAAACTGAAATGCTCTTCAATGATAATCTCTGCCTTTGAGATGAAGAGACCGTATAATGAGATAATTGGAACATATACAGGTACCATCTTCTGGATGTTTTTGTCTCTAGCAACCTGTCCTAGTAATTCTCTGATACTCTGCTGCTCAACAACAGCTTTACGGGTTTCAGACATTCCAATCACAGCTAATAGTCCACTGACTAAACATGCATATGATGCAATCAATAACAACAGAGTGACATTGACTCCAAACTGAATGAGAAGAATACCCAGTCCGTATCCTCCAGCTAAACCCACGAGTGTCGATAAATCATAGTATCCCATTAAACGAGCACGATTATCTTCTCCAGAGCAATCAGCAATCATGGACAGAGTGGTTGTTACCTTCGATGCCGCACCAACACCAAATAATGCTGCCAAGACAAATGCAAATGATGCAAATGGAGACGCCGCAAATAGATAAGCAGCAGTCCCTGTGATTAGAAGACTTGCTACAAATATTGGTTTACGTCCTATCTTATCACTATATGATCCGAAGAAGGATACAGTAGATAACTCTGCGAGGGGATAGATCGCTAATACTAAGGTAACACCCCAACCACCTAGTTCTCCGTTCATATAGAAAGAACTTGAAATCACTGCAATAGTTACGTAGAAAGATGCTCGCATAATCAATGTAACAAAGTAGAGTGCGAGAAGGGTCCATTTGTGTTCTGATGCTCTGAGTCCCAAGTCCGTTTTCTCATTTAATCCAGACATCGACAATTTCATTCTTTTATAAGCTATACTCATGAACGCGATTGATTCCAAACACAAACGACATAAGATACTTCATACGTTAGACAGTTATGGCACCCAGCAGACTTCCCACGGAGATAGGAAAAACAGAATTTGTGTATCTTGTTCTGTATAGACTAAGAACCATGTCCGATGATGAGAAAAGAAACTGGTTCAAGAAGTGGGCTGAAATCAGAAAGACAATTCCGAAAGAAATCAGAGTCATTACTGAAGCTGGTAATGCTTTTGGGACAGAATTTACCGGATTTACTGTTTTTGAAGGACCTTTGGATAAGTTTGAGGTCCTTTACGATATCTTGGAAAAAGAAACAGGTCCGCTTGTAGAGAGAACCAAGACAATTATTGGTACAAAAGGAATGATTACACCAACAAGTGACTTTGAACGTATATTGGCAAGTCGACCAATTGATTGAATGGTCGCTACCATTGCCAAGTGTTTTTAATACGAGAGTTTGGCTCACAGAACAGAAAATGGAGTGACATCTTATTGTCGGGTCTGATATCTAGAAAATCTGTCCTATTCATTTCACTCTCTATTATTGTTGGAGTTTCATTATTTATTCTCGGACCCGAAGACGTTAGACCAGGAGATTATACAGTCACGATTATTGTTGATACTGAACAGAACCACATTAGAGAAGAGTTCAACATAACATTGATGGAAAATGGAAACACTGAATTCAGTACTAGAGTAATTTCGACACCCACATTGAATATCTCGATAGATGCGACTAGTGTAATGGCAATTAATCCATCTTCACAGCTTATATTCGAAGTCACCTGTGAGGGAGAAACTGTAAAATCTGAAAATATACAAGCACATATTTGGAATCAACAGGGATTCAATATAACTACAAGACCGACCAAACAATCAGGTCAAACTTTCACAATTGAATATCAGCCACTTGTGGAATCCAAATCAGCCCTACTAATTCTCGGTGTTGTGGCTGTACTCTGGTTTTCTGAAGGAATTAGTTTGGTTGCTACTTCTATTCTAATCCCCATACTTATTGTTCTTGCTAATATCAGTGGACCTCAGGAAACACTCATGTCGTTCTTCGATCCAGCTGTAGCTCTCATTCTTGGAGGGTTTATGATTGGAAGAGCGTTAAGTAAGTATGCACTTGATAAGCGTCTTGCTTTGATGATTCTATCGAGAAGCACGGGTTCTGGTTCAGGTCTATTAATCACAGTAATGGGTATCACTGCATTTCTATCAATGTGGATAAGTAACACTGCATCTGCAGCAATCATGATACCAATCGCACTTGCTGTCATCTCACGGATCAGAGATGATGAAATAAGAGGTAAGTATGGTAAAGTACTGGTATTAGGAGTCGCATATGCAGCCACCCTTGGAGGGGTAGCAAGTCTTGTTGGTTCACCACCAAATCCACTTGCTGCCACTTACATAAACTCGTTTCTTGGTATCGAATTTTCTTTCATGAGTTGGATTCCTTTTGGACTACCAGTTGTATTAATCATGCTTCCTTTGATTTGGCAATGGCTCATGTTTCGATTCAAGCTACCTAGAGATATCGAGGAGATGCATGATCTTAAGAAGATATCAGAGAAGGAATATTTGAAACTGGGTCCGATGCCAAGACAACAGAAAATTGTCGTTGCTGTTTTTGTAAGTGTGATCATACTATGGTTCACAGAAAAACTACCTGATATCCTTGCAAATGTCATTGGTTGGTCGGGACACGGAATACACAGTTCGATTGTCGCTTTGATGGGGGGATTATCTCTAATGATTCTAGGACTTCTAGATGAAAAGGATGTATCAAGTCACATCAGTTGGTCGTCTCTTCTTATTCTTGGAAGTGGTATCGCGTTGGGAGGAGCGATGATTAACACAGGAGTATCGACGTTTATTGCTCAACAACTGGGAGTACTCCATTTCCTCCCACCAATGTTAGTTGTTGTTATTGTTGGAACTCTAGCAGTTCTAATTACAATGGTTGCATCAAATACTGGAGCTGCTGTGATTCTGATCCCAATAGCTATTCCTCTCGCGATAGCACTAGACATGGATCCGCTCTTATTGACAATGGTAATTGCAATTGCTGTATCAATGGACTTTGCATTAC
>JAEORN010000265.1 GCA_016840825.1 Candidatus Thorarchaeota archaeon
CAATTCCAGCATGGCCAATGTTCTCAGCACTTAGTTCGTCAAGGCTTGAGGCGATCTGAGCACCAGTTGCCTTTGCAAGCTGCTCAAGTGTGCTCTTCTTTGCTCTACGAATGGCAACGATTCCAGCTTTTGCTAGGAAGTGTTGTGCAACATCGTCAATGCCTTTCTGACAGATAAGTACGTTCGCACCAGATTCTACGACCTTGTTTACCATGTTCCTAAGCATCTGTTCCTCTTGGTCGAGGAAAGCTTTGATCTGGTCGGGGCTGTCAATCTTGATCTCTGCGTCGAACTCGGTCTTCTCGATCTCGATTGCAGCATTGACTAGAGCGATCTTTGCGTCTATGATTTTCTTTGGCATTGAAGCATGGACGATTTCCTTATCAATGACTATACCATTGACAAGCTCAGTTTCCTCCAAGCTCTTGCCTTGCTTCTTGATGATCTCAATCATTTCGATATCTGCTTTTGTCGATCCATTGACATCTTCCTTGATTTGGAGGACTGCATCGACTGCGATCTTTGAGAAGTGATCCTTTGAGCCCATAACTGACTTACTGTTCATTGATGTCTGAGCGATCTTCACAAGGACTTTCTTGTCCATTCCCTCCATAGGCACTCTGATATCATCAAGGATTCTGGTTGCCTGCTCAGCTGCTTTCTGATAGCCACTGACGATAATGGTGGGATGAATCTTCTTATCAAGAAGGTCTTGTGCTCTCTTCAAAAGCTCACCTGCGATGACAACAGATGTAGTTGTACCATCACCGGTCTCCTGATCTTGGCTTTTTGCTACCTCAACAAGCATCTTGGCTGCTGGGTGCTGTACGTCAATCTCCTTTAGGATGCTAGCACCGTCGTTTGTGATGGTGACGTCGCCTAGGCTGTCAACGAGCATCTTATCCATGCCTCGAGGTCCTAGGGTTGATTTAACCGCATCTGAGATGACAATACCTGCCATAATGTTATTCGCTTGCGCGGACTTGCCGCGGGTTCTACTTGTCCCTTCCTTGAGGATAAGGACGGGAGTTCCAGACAATTGTCCTGACATTTCTCTTTCCCCATTATGTTGTTTAGTTCTGCCCACCTTTCCACGATGGACTAACTTTTTGGTTTTTGTCAAAACTGTACATGCACTTCGTCATGTAGTTCTAGGAAAACTGTGCATGGACTTCGTATAAAAAGTTTCTCTTACAACACAGTCAGACAATCCTGCACTTACTGAAACACAACATCCAAGAACCGCCATGTATTAAGGACTCATGCGGAAATCGTGGAGTGAAAGATGAATGCTGGAGAAAACACTTGCGAAACTGGATTCCCTAGAACCTGATCAGATTAGGACTATTCTGGCATTAGTCGTACTTCTGACCCCATATATCATCAACATAACACCGAATCTAAGTCATCCTGAAACGAATCCAATCGGATTTAATATAGAAATAATCTGGGTCTTCTTTGGATTCGGAGGATTATTCACAGCTGCCACGAGGTTCTATCTCTTTGACATCACATTGATGTTACTTGGTATCCCCAACTACATCTTCGCATATGCAATCTACAGGTACTGCAAGGGGGAGTTCACAAGAAACCATGTGCTTGTGGCCACCGTCATCTGTCTTGTGATATATCCCTTGTTCTTCTATCCTGCCTTTGGTCGAGCCCTATATGCAGGCCTTCTTCCAATCCTTCAAGTTGTAGGACTGATTTTCTATCTACATCCTGGAAGGCCTAATGAAGAATGGCTTGAGGAACAAAATGGCTCTTGGCTTGAGGGATAGTGCATAGTTTCCTTTACTTTCTGAAATAAACTCGTTTCTTGCAAGCCAATGGTCCTGCATGAAGTATCTCAATACCTACCTTTTCCCCCATTAGCACTTCGAGCATGCCTGCGAGATATCCATTGGTCAAATAGCAGATGGGGCCGCATTGATGCATACCATTCTCAGTGACAGCGGAACGCACCGGACAATCACGGACAATGATGTTTACTGAAGGTCGATCAAGATCGTCATCATAGAAGTATGTGTCATCATCGTTCTTCCGTAACTCGATGCTCCAAACACCTGCATAGGCTTCATTGACCTCATCAATCGCAGGAAGTAATGCATTTGTTTTCTTCATATCTTCTGCGAGTCTTCGTCCCTCTTCAACTCCAGTATTGAAGATCAATCCCTTAGATGCAGGTCCAAGCAGGTCTTCGATACCAATGTTCAAAGTAGTCAATAGCGAAAGATAGGTGTGAATGCGCTTCGACTCCTGATCTTCAGTCAGCTCCATTGTAATTTTGTAACTCACATCATCTAATTATAATACAATCGGAAACATAATGAATGATTTATTCAAAGCATTTGATAAACTATTTAGATGATTCTAAAATCAGCTTAGATTTGATAGTGTTCTAGTGGATGAAAAATCATTTCTTGGCAGTGAGATTGCGAGAATCATCGTTTGAAGAATTCCTCACATCTTTGATTTTCAGTCTATGATATATTAACCTCTGGAGGAGCATAAGCAGTATCGTTTCAATTAATTTCCACTTTTCAATCCCACTTCTTCATGTAGTTGGTTTCTATTATTATCTGTAAGGACGTGACAGAGGAGTCAAACGTATCTGGCGACAGACTATCCATTTCTTCTCTCTATGATCTCATAGTATCCTCTTAGTTTTCTCCCATATCTGGGGGTCGAGTAGAAATGAATGAATCTCATCAATACCCATGACACTGATTGCCTCTGAACGACATGTATCCTTGCATGATAAGCATCCGATACAATTCTCTGGATTAGTGATCTCTGGGACTTGATCGGGTTTTTGAGTTATTACTGGAAGTTTTACCAAGCTGTTCTCACCAGAGTGAGGACAGGCATCAACGCACTCTCCACATTTCACGCAAGCATCTTCATTTCTTGTAAGGATGATTTTCGACATATTATTTGCCTCCTACTGTGGATACATGAGTCGAACAGGATATACATGGATCATATGCTCGGAGCACCATCTCACAGTTTCTTATCAGTTCGTCTTGATGTAGTGACTGCTGCTTTCCGTATGCAACACTTTGCTTTAATGCATCATTGATTGCTAATTGATTATTTTGAGTCGCAACAATCAGGTTTGCTTTAGTCACGAATCCATTTGTTATTGCATAATGATGAAAGAGTGTTCCTCGGGGAGCTTCAAGAACACCTACTGCTTCACCCTCATTCGTTGTGATAGGAACTGACGTTGTATGACTATGAGCTTCTGGAGATTCAAGTAGGACCTGAAGTCTTTCAGACGCGTAGATTGCTTCTATCAATCGTGCCCAATGTGACAACATGCTGTGTTCTATAGGATTCCCATACTTGTTTAGAAGTTCTCGTAGTTCACTGTCCGCCTGTTCTGTACCGAAGGATCCGTTGACATTTGAGCGCGCTAAACAATTAACTCTCAGCAATCCCTTCTCAGGTCCTTGTCTTTTCAGATATGGTGCCTTCATGAATGTTTCAGGCAAAGTTCTCTCTTGGATATAAGTAGCATATTCGTCTGGGTCAAAGGCTGCGATCTCTGTACCACTCGTATCGACAACTCGAACATTTCCAGAAATAAATGAAACCTTCCCTTCGTCTGATAGAGCCATGTAATTCGATGGAATGGATCCAACAGAAGTGACAAACTCTTCTTTTTCATCAAACCAGATCTTCAGCTGGTTAAGAAAGATTTCAATTATCGTTTGAGCCTCAGATAGAAGTGAGCTATAATCAAGTGTTCTCTCTAGCAACGGATTAGCTCCCATACCCCCAAGTCTGACATTGACAGGGTGAACATTTCTTCCACCTAAAGTAGTTGTAAGGGTGCGTCCAATCGTATGAAGGCGCATACCTTTCTCGAATAGATCTGGATACTCTGATTTGATATCTACAATACTGTGAGCATCTTGTTTTGGCACTAGGTCTGGAAGTGAGAGTACGACGAATGATAGCGCATGTGAGTCAATCAGTTGCGAAAGAACGAGCATTTCTCTTAGAGCTTTAGCTGTGTCAGGGATATCGACCTTCAGAGCTTTCTCAATTGTTTGGGCAGCATTGACTGCATGTGACACAGGACAGACACCACAGACACGACTAGCTAGCCAAGGAATTCTTTCAATTGGTGATCCAACGAGGAATGCCTCGAAACCTCTCAATACTGGAGTTGTGAAATATGCCCGATTGACTGTACCATCCTCATGAAACTCAAGGTTCAGCTTTCCATGGGATTCAATCCGAGTAACAGGTTCAATCCTAATCTGTGTCATTTCATAACCTCCTTCTTCTTGATTGGTGCTTGCAACTCAACAATCATCGAGTATGGCTTCCGTTTCATTGCTTCACTAGCGAAAGTGAATGGGAAGAATCTCCATGGGATAGCTTGTATCTCCTTAAGGACATCAGATTCCGATCTTCCTGAAAAGTGAGAAACTCGACTCACGAAATCTCTTAGAACATTATGTGTAGGTTGAGTGAGAACACGATCCGTAGGACCTCTGCATCCACTGCATGCAATGTTCATCGTTGGACATTGTGCACTGCATCCACCTCGAGTGACCGATCCCAAGCAGATGTAACCTTGTGATAGTAAGCAAATCTCCCCATCCGGAATACTGAGGTTCTCAAAATTCTCAATCTTTCTGTGTTCTATTCTTCGTCCGCATGAGGCACATACAGGGAGTCGATGCTCTGTGGTCATCTCAATCTCTTTCCCTGCAAGAACAAGAGGAAGTGCCTGTTGTAGAACAGATTCGGATGGTGGACATCCTGGAATATAGTAATCTACCGCAATGAACCTATCCAAGCTCTCGAGTCTTGGAATTACTCTTGGTGTATCAGAATATGGATCCGAATCCCCCACTATTGTATTTAGCATATCCTCTGTTCTTTGCAGATTTCCTAAGGCTTGTATCCCTCCATATGTTGCACATGATCCTAATGACACCAGTACTTCTGATTTCTCCCTTGCTTCTCTGAGTTTAGCAAGATCTTCATCAGTACGTACTGCCCCTTCGACCAAACAGCAATTCACATTGGGTAACTCTCTGACGTCCATGATTGTGGTCGCATATTTGATATCTGCTAGAATTCTTGAGAGGATATCTTTTTGATCAAGGATTGATACCTGACATCCTGAGCATGCAGAGAGACTAACAATTGCAATATCCAATCTCTCGTTCAGCTCCTAAAGTAAATTCTCTTTAAACATGAATTAGGTCCTGTATGCTCAATCTCCATTCCTACTTTCTTTTCCAAGATTTCAGATAACATTCCACAAAGATTTCCATTTGTTAGATAGCAAATAGGTCCACCTTGTTCCATTCCATGAGAGAGTACCGCTTGTCTAATGGGACATTCATGGATTACAATTTTTGCAGATGGGTATCCTTTCTCATCTATGTACTCGAATGAATCTTGGCCTTTTTCTTTGAACAGCTCAACATTCCATACCCCCTCGAATGCTTCATTGACACTTGATACTGCGTCTTCGATAGATTCTGATTTGGGGATGTTCTTACCAATAGTTTTTCCTTCTTCTACTCCGGTACTGAAAATCAAACCTTTTGATCCTCTTCCAAGAAGGTCTTCGATACCGTTGTTCAAAGTCGTCAAGAGTGAAAGGGCACTGCTTAGCAGCTTGGCCTGCTGGTCTTTTGTGGGGATGAACATGCTGTTCTTGGGAAAACAAATAGGATATAATAGTTCTGTGAAGATACTCAATGATATTTGGGAGTACTTCCATTCAGCAAAACACATATGCAGGGTGCGATTGCCTAAGAGAGATAGACTATTACCTATATAGAGGAGTTTGAGCAATGGATATTTCTTTCAATATTGGTGGCGAAGCAGGTCAGGGGATTGATACCATTGGCGATCTCTTGACACAGATCTTCGTCAAACAAGGATTCTATACTTTCACATCCAAGGATTTCATGTCACGAATTCGAGGAGGATATAATTTCAATGTCATTCGGGTTTCTGATAGGCCCGTATATGCACCTCTTGACAGATATAACGTAATTGTAGCGTTAACAGAGGATGCCATCACTGCACAACGGAATAATCTAGCTGCAGATGGCGTAATAATCTTCGATGAGTCAATCGAATTCAAAGATTTGGAAGCATGTCATTTTTCTGCACCTTTGGAGAAAACTGCGAAGGAAGTGGGGGGCGATACTAGGATGACCAATGCCGCAGCACTGGGTGCGATTTTGTCAGTTTTGAAGTTTCCTTTCAAATTAGCAGAAGATATGCTGACTTCGATATTTAGTCGAAAGGGAGAGCAAGTCGTTGAATCCAATGTTGCGGTTGCTAAGGCACTCTATGAATTGACTAACGAGAGGTTCTCAGGTCCTTGTAGCGAGAATCTAAGTACCATTGAGAGGGGCCCGAGCAAGGATTTTCTGATGCTGACAGGATCCCAAGGAATTGCTTTGGGTGCTATGGCAGCCAATGTCAAGTGGATCTCATCATATCCTATGAGCCCATCCACATCTACTTTTATTGACATTATCTCGAGTGCCCCAAAATTGAAGATTGGCACTTTACAAACAGAAGATGAGATATCCGCTGTGCTCATGGCAATAGGCGCGTCATATGCTGGTGCTCGCTCAATGACAACAACCTCTGGTGGAGGATTCTCATTAATGGTTGAAGCTTTAGGTTTTGCTGGGATGACAGAAACTCCTATTGTGATCTACAATGCTCAACGTCCTGGTCCCAGCACGGGCTTACCTACAAGGACTGAGCAGTCAGATCTTCTCTTTTCTATATTTGCAAGCCAAGGAGAGTTCCCACGAATCATACTTGCTCCGAAGAATCCGACTGATGGATTTGATGTCACAGTTCGTGCCTTCAACCTCGCAGACAAGTACCAAGTTCCTGTCATCATCCTTGGAGATCAGTACTTTGCAGACTCTGTAATGAATCTCCCACGGATTGATGCATCAACAGTCAAAGTAGACAAAGGTAGTTTGGCTAAGGATGGTGATGGAGAATACAAACGATATCTTCTCACGAATAACGGAGTTTCACCCAGAGCGTTTCCTGGAGATAAAGGGAAAATAATCGTTGCATCTGGTAACGTGCACCTTGAGGACGGTCATATAACGGAGGATGCTGACACTCGAGATGCAATGGTTCACAAGTTCATGAATAAGATACCTTTCATCATGAATGACATGCAGCACCCAACCATATACGGAAATAAAGAGGCTGCAGTTACTTTACTCACTTGGGGTTCCACCTGGGGTGCAGCATTTGAGGCAATGAGTTATCTATCTGAACATGGCACTTCAATCAATCAGTTGCATTTCACAGATATCTATCCTTTAAGAGATGAGATTCTCCGCGAGGTCTTCTCGAAGGCTAAGAAAGTCGTTGCAGTAGAACAAAACGCTCTATCACAATTTGCCAAGCTTGTCAGAATGGAGATTGGACTTGAAGTAACGCATAATGTAAATCGATATGACGGACGACCTATGACAGCAAGATGGATTATTGAGAAGCTGAAGGAGGTTGGTGCAATATGATAAATGTAGATCAGCTAGAAGGAGTACAGAAAGTTACTTGGTGTACAGGTTGTGGGAATTTTGGAATATTAGCTTCCTTGAAGAAAGCTGTGATGGATCTTGATGTTCTCCATGAGAATCTTGTCTTGGTGTCAGGAATTGGATGTTCAAGCAAGATTCCTCACTATATCAACCTAAATGCCATGCACACATTACACGGTCGCCCCATACCTGTTGCGACTGGCGCTCATCTTGTAAATCAGGATCTTACTGTAATAGTGCACACTGGTGATGGCGACTGCTTGGGTGAAGGACTTGGTCATTTTATCCACGCAGCACGCAGGAACGTGAATTTGGCTGTCTTCATACACAATAACGGAGTGAATGGCCTTACGAAAGGACAATTCTCTCCCTCCGCGAGGCGAGGGTACGTTTCAAATACATCTCCTCCTCCCGGGGCTCCAATGGATCCAGTAAATCCAATAGCTCTTGCACTCTCCTCAGGTGCTAGCTTTGCTGCTCGAGGTTTCTCGGGAGATCAGAAGAATCTCGTAGATATAATGGTTAGAGCAATCAAACATCGAGGCTTTGCGGTGGTTGATATCCTGCAACCTTGTGTTACATGGAACAGGTCCCTTACTTGGGCTTTCTATAACAAGCACACCTACAATCTTCAAGAGAATGGACACGACACAACTGACAGGATAAAGGCGATTGAGAGATCTAGAGAATGGGGCGAGAAGATTCCAATTGGTATCTTCTTTGATACAGAATGTACTAATCTGGCTCAAGGTCTCTCTCTACCTGAGAATGGTCGACTTAAGGATCATGTAAATGATCTGACCATCGTTCAACAACTAATTGATGACAAAATCATTTAGTAGAGGGGAGCTAGCTCCCCTAGTTCTTATGAGCTAAACGTAAAATCATATCTGGAAATGATTGTAAGTTTAGATTACCTACTGTGAGGAGTACGATATGGTGAAGATGAGAAAGGAGCATGATGTTCTTGGAGACCTAGATGTTCCTGAAGAGGCATACTACGGCATCAATACTGAGAGAGCTGTTCACAATTTTTCAATAAGTGGACGGAGGATGCACACGGAATTTATTCTTGCTTTAGCACAGGTGAAAAAAGCATGTCTCTTGTCTAACATTGAACACGGAGAGATTGACAAGAAGATTGGTGATGCCCTATTAACAGCAGTCGATGAGATTATCATTTATGAGAAGTTTCTGGATCAATTTCCTGTAGATGTATACCAGACAGGATCTGGTACTCAGACTAATATGAATATGAACGAAGTTTTAGCTAACAGAGCCAATGAAATTCTTGGCCATAAAAAGGGACAGAAATCTCCTGTTCATCCAAATGATCATGTGAATTTGGGCCAATCTAGTAATGATGTCATTCCAACCGCAATGCATATCGCCGCAGTAATTGGTATCTCGAAGGAGGTAATGCCTGCAGTAGAAAGACTTCTGCAAATTTTAGATGAAAAGATCTCCGAATTCAAAGGAATAGTTAAGGTTGGACGGACTCATCTTCAGGACGCAGTTCCTATTCCTTTATCCCTAGAGTTTGAGGTATATCGTGCTCAGATAATTTCAAATTTTGAGGACCTCCAGAACGTTAGAGAGGATTTAGCAAAAATTCCAATAGGAGGTACAGCGCTAGGTACTGGCTTGAATGCGCCAAAGGGATTCTCTGCTCGCGTAGTGAAACATCTTACTAAGATTGTAGGGATACCCTTTGAGGTAAATCCCGTTCTTGCTGAGGGTATCGCATCCCATCGTACTTTCGTAAAACTAAGCAGTGCTTTGAGGCTTTTAGCTCTTACCTGTCTGAAAATAGCAAATGACATTCGATGGATGGCTTCTGGCCCCCGCGCTGGTTTGTGTGAGCTTATTATTCCTGAGAATGAGCCTGGTTCATCAATCATGCCAGGTAAGGTCAATCCCACGCAATCAGAGGCACTAATTCAGGTCGCACTACAAGTCATCGGCTATGATGCTGCAATCGCAGCTGGCGAGGGATTCGGAAGCATTCTTGATTTGAATGTAGCTAAGCCTATGATAATTACGAACATCCTCGATTCAATTCGGATTCTATCCAGTGGCATAATCTCCTTCGTGAATAAATGTCTCATTGGATTAAAACCTAACAAGCAAGTTATCCAATCTCACTTGGATAGAAGTCTAATGGTTGTCACTCGCCTTTCTCCCGTAATTGGCTACGATAAGGCCGGAGAGGTAGCTCGTAATGCATTTGAAAGTGGAAAGACAATAAAAGAAACAATTCTTGATATGGGATTAAACATTGATAATCTGGATGAATTATTAGATCCATCGAAAATGGTATAGGCCAATAAATTCATTTTGAGAATGATTCATAACGGGAGATTCATTCTATTCTTGTGGCTTAGGATAGTATAGGAGGAGAATGACAAGTATGATCCATGAACACGATGCCATAGTCATTGGGGCTGGACTAGCAGGTTTACGTGTAGCAATTGAGCTTGCTGGGGTATGTGATGTAGCTGTCATATCTAAGGTTCAGGCTTTGAGGTCACATTCTGTAGCTGCTCAAGGTGGTATCAATGCTGCACTTGGAAAGGATGACTCTTGGGAAGTTCATGCGTTTGACACTGTGAAGGGTTCAGATTATCTCGCAGATCAAGATGCTGTTGAAGTCCTTACGAGAAACGCACCATTTGCTGTAATTGAGAATGAACAATGGGGTACTGCATTCTCTCGAACCGAAGAAGGAAAAATCGCTCAGAGACCTTTTGGAGGTGCTGGATTTCCGAGAACCTGTTATGCCGCTGACCGAACTGGACATAATCTACTACATACCACCTTCGAACAAGCACTCCGGCATGGTATCAAGTTCTACGATGAATATTTTGTTACATCCTTAGTGAAGGATGATTCTGCTATTGTTGGAGCAACAGCAATTGATATTGCTACAGGAGAAGTGCATGGTTTCTGTGCAAACGCAGTTGTGGTAGCTACAGGAGGTTTCGGAAGGGTATATGCTCGTTCTACCAATGCTATAATTAATACTGGGGACGGTTGTGCACTAGCTCTAAGAATCGGCATCCCTCTGAAGGATATGGAGTTCATTCAGTTCCACCCCACGACTTTATTCGGATCAAGCATTCTCATTACTGAGGGGGCTCGCGGTGAAGGAGGGTATCTAAGGAACTCTGACGGAGAACGATTCATGGGGCGATATGCTCCAGAGAAGATGGAGCTTGCGCCAAGAGATATAGTGGCACGAGCAATCAGAACAGAGGTGTTAGAAGGTCGTGGCTTTGAGAACGAATATGTTCACTTGGATCTAACTCATTTGGGCAAAGAAAAGATCATGCAGAGACTACCTGGCATTAGGGAAATCTGTATTTATTTTGCAGGAATCGATCCTATCGAAGAACCTATACCAGTTCAACCAGGACAACATTACTCGATGGGAGGAATCGATTGCAATAAGCACGGAGAAACTACTCTTCCTGGATTATACGCTGTAGGTGAAGCCTCATGTATGAGTGTTCATGGCGCAAACCGACTTGGAGGTAACTCTCTTTTAGAAACATTAGTCTTTGGACGATTGGTAGGCCAGATAGTCGCAGAATTTCTGAAAATCAAAAAGGAATTCGCTACTCGATTGATTAGAGAAGAGGTGTACACTGTCAGGGAAAAGCTTCAAGCAATCGTGTTTCGAGAATCTGGTGAATCAGTTGCAGACCTTCGGAAAAAACTTACGGAAATAATGGATTCCAATGTTGGTGTATTTAGAAATCCTACAGATATTAAAGAAGCTCTCCGGGTGATTAATGAAACTCGACAGAAATTCTCCTCAATAGCTCTGGGGGGATCTGAAAAACGATTCAACTATTCTCTAATCCGTGCACTTGAATTAGAAAATATGATTGATCTTGCTGAGGCAATTGCTTTAGGTGCATTAGAACGCAAAGAAAGTAGAGGTGCACATTGGCGTCTGGATTTTCCAGAGAGAAACGATGAGCGATACTTGAAACATACTCTTGCTATATTTACAAATGAAGGTATGAAGATAAGCTACAAAGATGTGAATCTCGGAAGGTTCGAGGTAAAGGAGAGGACGTACTAATGATATTCAGAATAGCCAGGAGTCGCGAAGGTGGAAAAATCACCCATTACGATCTCTATAAGGTTCAAGAACGTAGGGGGATGACAGTACTTGATGCACTCTTCGAAATCCAAGATCATATGGATGCCTCTCTATCGTTTAGATACTCCTGTAGAGGTGCAGTATGTGGTAGTTGTTCGATGATAATTAACAAAGAACCTCGATTAGCTTGTAGAACACAAATATCCTCAGTGAAGGAGGAATCTATGAACCTCAAGCCATTTCCACCGATTGAAGAGATTCCTTCAGGGTGGAATCCCGAGCAGGAGATCCTAATTGAACCATTGCCAAATCTACCATTGCTAAAGGACTTGATTGTCGATATGACTAGATTCTATCAAGCGTTGAAGGACCTGCAGTTATGGGCAGATCCCGTCAATAGTGATGAGCCCCGAATACAAAATCCTGATGACCGCGAGACGATTAGGCGATACGTGAATTGCATAATGTGTGCCCTCTGCTATGGTTCTTGTCCTGTGAATTATGAGAACGAGAAATACGTAGGACCTGCTGCACTGGCGAAAGCCTATCGATTCAATCAGGATTCGAGAGTGAAAAATCCTGAGAGATATCTGCAAGCGGCAAAAGAACCTAGTGGTGCTCCTTTATGCGATCTTGTTATGAATTGTGTCAAAGCCTGTCCAAAAGGCGTGGCACCTGGAGGAGCAATCAGAAAATTGAAAGAATAAGAGAAGTCACTACTGATTTCGTGCTCTCTTCAGAAGGAAGGCAATCTGTCCGGCATGATGAATTGCATGATAACCTGCAATTATTCTTAGAATAGTTTCAATTGATCCCTCCTTCAACTTGGCAGGAGGTGGCAATGTTGACCATCTATCTAGCTCACTATCGGAGATTCTGTAAAGAAATTCTTTGAATATGCGATAACTTTGCTGGACTTCTGCTTCAATACCTTCGATTTCTGGTTCTTGACTTAGAGCTTCTAATTCAAGACCAAGCTCCTCAGAAAGATGTGTGCAAACAGCACTCAAGGACCATGCTACATGCGATGCCATTTCATTGGCTGAACGACTATCATCAGACAGCTTCCTCTCCATCAATGAGTTATCTTCTACCATATGAGTGAGCAACCAATTTCTTGCAGCAAGACCTAATCGAAGAAGTTCACCTCTTCTACCAATTAATTTCTCTTCCATTTTCATTTCCTTCCAGTAGATGCTTGACATTAGACAGAATGAGTAGAAATGTGATTTGGTTCATATCTTTTCTAAGGATACAATATCATAGTCATCATATCCCTGCTCTTCAAGTCTACTTTTGGCAAGATTGATTGCTGCTAGTGACTCATCACAAATAATCCATCTCCGATTTGTTTGAACTGCTGCAAGTGCCAATGTTCCAGAACCTGCAAAGAAATCAGCTACAATATCGCCCTTCTGCGTAGCAGACTCAATTACTCGTTTCATCAAAGCTATCGGTTTCTGGGTAATAAAGCCTGAAAACTCATTTGAGGACCCTTGGACTGGAGGAATATCAAGCCATAGGTCTGATACTAATAATCCAGGAACATCTGAAAGGTATTGCTTTTTTGTATATCTTCCATTTCGACTCATATAGATTAAACCTTGATTCCACCAGGTATCAAGTTTGTCAGAGTTGTATAGGTACGGCGCAATCCGCCCCCTCCATTCGAATTCCTTTCGTCCTTCTGTCTTTTGAATACCTTGTGCTTCAATCTCTATTAATCTAAATTTCCCTCGTTCATCCTCATAGCTATAAGGTCGAAGAGATTTCTTGTCATGAGGACGATAGATGGGATTAGTTACGAATATTGTGCTATCCTTCGCATACAATAGAATCACGTCATGTTGACTCCCAAATCCTTTACTCTGCGCCTTTGGACTATTGGTTCTTTTCCATATGATTTCATTTACAAAGTTAGAATATCCAAAGATATCATCAAGAATTGCTTTGATATAATGAGAAACATGATAATCCAGATGAACCCAGAGACTTCCCTTCGGGGATAGGATTTCCCTGATTTTTTGTAGCCTTGCCTTCATGAATTGGAGATATTCAGATAATCCCCCTTGCCATTTATCGCTATAGCTGTGTTCCTCCTCGACTCTCGAAGCACGTTTTGTCGAAGACACTCCTTTTGTTTTAATAGAATAGTCCACATTCGAGAAGAATGGCGGATCAATGTATACTAAATGAATCGAATCCTTTGCGAATTCGCTTATCGCATCTATTGCATCGATACAATCGCCATGTATCACAAGATTGCGCCAATCCGTCAATTTCAGTCTCTATCACATTATCACCATCCCCTTTTGAGTCTTCATAATTTCCGACAGTGATATTAGTCTCAAATGCCATCCGTTTATCTCTGATACTGGAGGCATTGTATTCATGGATCAAGCTCGAACACTCCTAGTTACAATGATTGTGTCCATTCTGATTTTTCCGGGAGTAGTCGTTGGATTGGTTGTTGCAGGTCCTCTTACACCTGCGCAATCTCCTACGACGACCACTGTTGCAGTCGTTGGCGCAGAAAACTCGCCAGCTGTCATTGGATCATTGGAAATAGATTCCTCAGCTATTATCCTGAATGAGTTCTCTTCAATCGCGAGCGCATTATCATCAGATGTTGATGTTCTAATCCTGATCGATGTACCTATTCGCAATGAAGATCTATCATTTCTCAATTCGCATTTTGTTGGTGGTGGTGGTCTCTTTATTTTAACTGGACCCGAAATGACCGCAAACACTACTGGTTTTTCATACTTCAATATAACGACTTCCAACAGCCTTACTTCGAGTGCTGACCGTGCAGGAGTTGTTACCAGGATGATGGATATGACTCACCCCATCATGAGTTTTGATTGGTCTTCAGCCCCAGCTGCAGAGAAAATAACTATCCTTCCCCAATTGACTTCCTCTAGTACGGTTCTACTCGCAAATGATACGGGATTTGGCACAGGTGGTGTACCTTTACTTGTGCATACATCTGTTGGTTCCGGAAATATACTGGTGTATACGCCATGGCTAACACTGAATTCATCTGCAGAAAATCCTCAAACAAATTATGAGTTGATTCTATGGCCATACTTCAACTATTTTCTCTATTCATCATCAGTGTACCTTTCCAATCAGAGCCCTCTCACATATGCTGAATGGAGTTACTCTCCAATACCGCATTTTGAGCAGCAACTGATTATTGGTGTACTTGTAGCAATAATAGGCATTGTCACTGCTTCATCCTATCGAAGCATGAAGAAACGTTCTCAAGAGCGGAAGGAGATTCTATCTGAGATTGAGAGAGCAGAGCTTCTTGTAGAAGTCACTGATGAGGTGGACGAGTGGGAAGAGGTAGGGATGCATCGTCAGATTGGTGGATTTCTCATTCAACTCTTCCTTACTTTGATTTTAGTAATTCCAAGGGTCGTTCTAACAATCATGATTTATCCCAGATTCATTATGCCTTTCCCAACAGCTGCTGGGTGGTATTCATTCAGCGTGAATCTGTTTCTTGGATTATGGACCCTTTTCGACCTTGGAACAAGTGTTGCATTAGCTAAGTACTTTGCGGAATACCGTGTCGAGCAACCCGAAGAAGCTATTAAATATGCACAAATCTTCGTCTGGTTCCAGTGCATAACTGGTGTTGTACAAATCACAATTGTTGCTTTCATTGGATCCATTATTTTTCCACATACCTATCTAGCTCACCTATCCTATGTCTTCATTGCTCATTCATTATTCCAATTTCCTGGCTTCACTCTGCTTTTCATTCACGTATTTAGAGGAATGAATAGAATTGACTATCAGCAGATTGCGAACATCCTCAAGTATGTGGTATTCGATGCTCTTGCACCATATATTTTGATTCTAAGCTTTAGATGGTGGGGCTCTCAGAATCCGGTATTTGGAGAAGCCTTGGGAGGAGCAATTGGACAAGCGATTGGAACCTATGTGTCTGAGTGGATGGTCTTTGGTGTATCCATGTGGCTTTTCAAGAAACTTGGATTCAGTGTTTCCACCTTATTCCGAATAGATTTTGACATGGTTCAGATAAGGAAAGCAATGAAGTTCGGAGCCAAATGGACCGTGGGTGCTGCAACTGTCCCATTGGTATGGTTCTATCAGATGTTGCTTGTAAGTACTAACCTGCTAAACTGGTCTGCATTGCAGGGTCAGTATCAACTCGCATGGGATTTGGCCATTATTGTCTCAGTTGTTGGTCTATTCATGGAGAGTATGCTAGGTGGTATCTCTGAATCTTTCTCACGAGGTAAGAAGAAACTCACAGAGCTTTATACTGCACAGGGCTTGAAATATGGAGCATTCTTCGTGTTTTGGTTAATCTCAGTTCTAGCGGCAACCGGAGCTCGCGCAATATTAGGTGCAGCTGGACCAAACTGGGCTGTTGCTGCAGATCTACTGCAGTTCTTCCTTATCTTCCAACTTATTGGTTTCTTCAGTTGGCTAGGTGATTGGATGTTTGCAGGAGCTGAGCGTACTGGACTTGCTGCAAGTGTGTGGGTACTAGAACAAGTAATTCGGGCGATTGCAATGACCCTCTTTGTATGGTACGAGCCAGTTATCTTTGGTATCTATCTAGGTGGAATGCCAGGGATAATTATTGGCTATGTCGTGGGACTGGTCGTGAAGGATATTGTTGCATGGATATTAATCCGCAGGGAGATATCTGCTCCGAAGTTCTACACTTGGCAGAGCTATATCGGTCCTGCTTTTGCTGCTATTGCTAACTACATCATCCTAGAGGTTATAGCTAATATGATTTGGGTGTACCCAGGAGATATCCTATCATCTGCACTACTCTTCTTTATTGGCATTATTCCTTCACTGTATGTCTACTCATTCTTCAGCGGTATCACAGGGACATGGGATGAAAGAACTCTTCAGGAGTTCAAGCGAGCATCTTCTATGGTGCGCATGAAAGGTGTGGGTTGGTTTGCGAGGCGATTCTATGGATCTATCGCATTAGGCGCAAGAATATCTCCACTTCACAACCGATATCCTATCGACATATACGATGAAGCAATGGCTGAAGCGGAAGAGATTACTCGAGAGAAGAAGCAACTAAAATTGTAAAGACACTCAACGGGGGGTCTTATGACTCCCCGCTATAATGATTTCATTCGTTTGATAAGCTTAGAGTTCAACATCATCGATGATTTCTTCGCCGCCTTGTGTAGCTTCGACCTCTTCATCTTGGATTTTCTGTCTGACTAACCTTACCATATATCCTGCAACACGGTTCCGAACCTGCTTTGTTCTAATATCCGTGTACTGCTCAACGAGTCTTTTGTTTGTTTCAAAATCAGTAGTAAATTCATCTTCGTAGTACTGCATTAGCACACGAGCAGCGTTTTTGATGTATCCGGGTCTAATACTTCCCAAATTTATCTCACCATGAGTTAGTCAGTTTTGCGATTCCACTCGATTGTGTTTATAAGTTGTGTGGTGGCTACCAACTCTATGGAGCGGTGAATCACACTTGCTTTACGAAGTATTGGCACAAAAATTTGATGATATAGAAAAAGCAACTGGTTCAATCGAGAAGACACAAATCTTCGCAGATCTTCTAAAAGAAACTCCTCCTGAACTTGTTGGTAAAGTATTATCCTTGACAATTGGGAAGCTCTTTCCAGATTGGAAAGGAGAGCCTGAACTTGGTATAGCAGAGAAGATGGCAATTCAAATAGTTTCCATTGCTGCTTCAATTCCTGAATCAGACGTTCATGACTCCCTGCGTGCAACAGGAGATCTTGGTAGATCCGGAGAGATTCTTCTTCAAGGAGGTTCTGGACAGACCTCTCTGTTCCCTCAAGAGGTCACCATCACTTCCGTCTATGATACCTTCATCAGAGTATCACAAACCTCTGGATCAGGAAGCAATAAAGAGAAGATCTCTCTTCTTGTAGGATTGCTGAATGACGCAAAGCCAATTGAAATCAGATATTTGCTACGTATACTTACAGGAACGATGCGTTTTGGACTTGGCTATATGGGAATAATGGATGCTCTCTCCATCGCATATACTGGTGATAAGAGCATCAGGCCTGATATCGAAAATGCATTCAATGTTTGCAGTGATTTGATTAATGTAGCTTCGATGTTAGCTACTAAAGGTCCAGATTCTCTCAAAGAGATACATGTTGAGGTAGGAATACCAATTAGGATGATGGCCGCCAAGAAGCTTTCGAGTTCTGCTGAGATTATAGAGAAGGCAGGTGGATCTGTACTTGTTGAGTACAAGTACGATGGTGAACGAGTGCAGGTTCACAAGGATGGAGAAAAAGTAATTCTCTTCTCTCGAAGGCAAGAAGTCATCACTCATCAATACCCCGATATTGTAGAATATGTGCAAAAATACGTAAGGCCTACGACATGTGTTCTAGAAGGGGAATGTCTTGCTATAGATCCAGAATCTAAACAAATTCGTCCTTTTCAAGACTTGATGCGAAGAAGAAGAAAGACAGGTATTGAAGAGATGAGAAAAGAAGTTCCTGTCATTGTTCGATTCTTTGACATTCTCTATTTAGAAGGTGAGGATGTAACTAGTGAGTCAATGCTCAAAAGACGCGAACATCTAATGAATTCAATCGAATCTAATGAGTATATTGACCTTACAAGCGGCAAGGTTGTAGCGACAGCAGAGGATATTGACTCTATATTCGCAGAAGCATTGGGTACAGGGCATGAAGGAATCATTGCTAAGGCAATTCATGAAACCTCAACTTACCAAGCAGGCTCACGGAGTTGGTTATGGATTAAATTGAAAGCATCATATCAAGAAGGTCTAACCGATTCAGTCGATCTAGTAATCATTGGTGCCATGCATGGTCGTGGAAAAAGAACTGGTGTCTATGGAACTATCCTAGCTTCAGCTTACGATCCAATAAATGACACTTACCCTACAGTATGCAAGATAGGAACTGGTTTCACGGATGAGATTCTAAGTCAGTTCAAAGAAAGATTAGAGCCATTGCAAATAGATGCCCCTGATTCAAGGGTTCTCTCAGATATTTCAGCTGATGTTTGGTTTGAACCATCAATTGTCATTGAGGTGTTGGGTGATGAGATTACAATTAGCCCAACACATCATGCTGGAAGGGGTCAAATAGATGGTGGAGGTCTCGCAATACGATTTCCGAGATTCACAGGTAGATGGCGTGATGATAAGGAACCTACTCAAGCTACGACTGTAGCAGATTTGATTGAGATGTTTGAAAATCAGAAATCTCGAGGTACATAGGCAACAGTTTTACATGTGAGAATGTGCTTTTCTAGTATCCTGAGTGATGATTATGCATAGCATTCGTGTTACTGATCCAAAGATGGGTTTTAGCTCCGCTCATTTCGTCTTCACCTCAGAAGAGTATGAGTCCCTTCATGGGCACAACTATACAGTTGAGGTAATCATTGAGGGATCATTGGATGAATATGGAATGCTATTAGATTTCAGGCAAGTAAAACATGAGGTCGCTCGAGTTTGCAAAAGCATCGATCATAAGATTCTCTTGCCTGGAATATCTCCTCATCTTAGCATAGTGGAGGAGGGAGGCCAAGTCGTGGTCAGTGTTCTGGATCGGAGGTACAGTTTTCCAGTTTCTGATTGCATAATCTTACCAATAAAAGCAACGACCGCTGAGCTTCTAGCTGAGTTCCTCCACAAGGAAATCGGATTTTCGATACCTGGAAAAGTCACAATTTGTGTCAGTGAGAACACTGGCACTATGGGTTGCTATACAGATAAGAAGAAGTAAGTTTAGACATTGGTATCAGCTTGAGGTAGCCAAATCAGGAATCGAACACCATTTGAGGATTCATTGGGTACTCTATCTTGTACATCAATTCTCCCACCATATTTTGTTACAATCTGTTTAGCCTGATGTATTCCAACTCCACCAAATCGTCTCTCTGCATCGAATAGGGACTTCTTCAGTTTATCAGGAATACCCGGCCCGTCATCAGCAACAGACACCTCATATCCCCTGGTTTTTTCTCCTACCTCTACCCATATTTCAGAGGTTTTGCCTTTTCCATGAGTTATCGAGTTATTTAGGAGATTTGAGATTAGGTTTGTTAGGAACCTATCCACATTGACTATCGCTGTATCAACACTACATTTCAGATTTACTATCATGCCTGGATTCTTCTCCTGAAAATCATGGATACAGTCCTTCACAACCATGCAAAGATTTTGGCTAGTTAGTGCGGTCACTGGCAGCTCAGCGGTGAGAGAAACATTCTTGATGACTTGCTCACACCTTCTTACAGATTCTGTTATCCTTTCTATGAAATGGTGATTTCTTGGTGATTCCTCTGTTTGAGTTAGGAGATCAGCACTCATTAAAATCGCTTGAAGGTAGTTCCTGATATCATGTCCCATAATGTCGAGGTATAGGTTTGCCATGTAATTAGATGCTCGTAGCTGTTCTTCCGCGAGTTTTAGATCGGAGATATCCCTTAATATAACAACAATGTGCTCTCCGTCTTCATGAGGACTTAGATTTGCTGAGTGCCACTTTCGAAAACCTGCTACACTTCCTATGTAGTCAAAAAGGATAGTCTGTTTGGAGTATAGAACACGATTTGATAGGGATAGAAACACACCAGCAGTACCAGTATCAAAGATATCATTGATATGCTTTCCAAGCATTTCTTCTGGTTTTGTTTTTGGTAACAAGCTAGTGGTGGAATAATACTCAGTAACATACCCTTTGGCATCTAATACAAAGATGATATCACTAATAGACTCAACGAGTAATCTATAGCGAATTTCGCTATCATGCAGTGCAATCTCAGCAAGTCGTTTCTCTTTGCGAGTTTTCGCTTCTTGAATCTCTCTTCTGATTGCTGGTACTAGCCTACTAAGATTATCTTTAATTATGTAATCATGTGCACCAGACTTCATCATTGAAACAGCTGCTTCATCGGAGATTGTTCCTGAAACTATGATTAATGGTAGATCTGGGTCGTGTTCTCTTACAATTCTTAACGCAACGCTTGCCTCAAATTCAGGTAGAAGGTAATCGCATATTGCTACATCCCATTCACTAGATTGCAACGCACTCCTCAATTCCTCTTCAGTTGCAACTTGTTTTAATGTTGGTTGAAAACCTCCTCTGATTAGATTGCGCTTGAGGAGAATAACATCATCCTCTGAGTCTTCAATACAAATCACTCTGAGGTTATTTTCCACATTCATTACCTTCTTTGGGTTTAACATTTAGTACCAGCCAGTATAAACCTAATGTCTGTATTGCTTGGACAAACTGCTCAAAGTCCACTGGTTTTTGGATATAGCTATTCGCACCAAGATTATAGCTTTCACAGACATCTCTATCTTCCCTTGATGAAGTCAAGATAACGACAGGAAGCCATTTGAATCTTGTATCCTCTCTAATAGTCTTTAGAAATTCTAGTCCCCCCATCCGAGGCATATTCAAATCGAGAAGAATCACAACAGGATTTCTATCCACATTATCTGAGTAGTCTTCTTCCTTTTTCAGATAGTTTAATGCTTGAATCCCATCGTTGGCAACAACAATCTCATTCAGAATGTTTGATTTCTTAAAGGCCCGTTGAGTGAGTACAATGTCATCCTGATTATCTTCCACCAATAGGATTTTTTCCAAACTCATCTTGTTTCCTCCCTATTACTGTAAGGTGAAATAGAATGTGGCTCCAACATCCTGTTCAGCTTCAGCCCAAATTCTACCTCCATGCCGATTTATTATTCTCATAACAGTCGCTAATCCTATCCCTGATCCCTCAAATTCATCGATTCCGTGCAGTCTTTGAAACGGCTTAAACAATTTTTCAATATACTCCATATTGAATCCAACACCGTTATCTTTAATGAAGTATACTCCTTCTTCTTTCCTTCCGAATCTAATTTGAGGATTCTTCTTTGTTGATGTGAATTTCCATGAATTTCCTAGAAGATTTTGTAAGACAACTCTCATCAATCTCTTATCGCATCTGGCAATGATATCGGGTTCGATTGTAAGTTCAACAGATCTTTCAGGATCCATTTCTGTCAACTCAGTTACTACCTCTTCTGCTAACCTTGAGAGATTCACATCGACCCTCTCCATCTCAGTTCTAGCTACTCGCGACAGCCCTAATATGTCTTCGATCAGATCTGCCATATTAATGGCTCCCGATCTAATACGATTCAAGTAATCTTTACCTACTTCATCAAGTGATTTGCTGTAATCCTCAAGGACTGCTTGACTAAAACCATCAATGATACGCAGTGGAGCTCGAAGATCGTGTGAGACTGAGTAGGCAAAAGCTTCCAACTCCTTGTTTGCTGCTTCAAGCTCAGCAGTCCGTTCTTTGACTCTTCGTGTTAGTTCCTGATTCAGCTTTCTTACTTCTTCCTCTGCATGAACTCGTTCAGTTATATCTGAAATGAATGCTACTGTTCCCTCAACTTCTCCCGTATCGTCTCGAGAGGGGATTGCTGAAATTCTCACAATTCTTTCTTCACCATCTTTTCGAATCATTCTTACTTGATATGTTGAAGAGATACCATATCTTCTTGATTCAGTTTCTCTTCTGATAGTTTCAACATCATCAGGATGGATGAGCATCATTGAATCTATACCTAGCAATTCTCCTTTTTCATACCCAAGTATCTTTGAGAATGAATCATTCACGAACACGAATTTCTCATCCAAATCAACAATTCCAATTCCCTCTGAGAGATCAGTTAGAAGTTCTCGATACCTCCGAAGGCTCATTCGATAGGCTTGCTCCGTTTGCTTCCTCTCCAAGATATTAACCAATAGACCTGCAACAGTTTCGAAGAATACTGAATCTGCTGGTGAAATAATATCTGGTTTGCTGGACCCAGCTGAGAATGTTCCTATTAATTTCTCATCCTTATTTACTAAAGGCATAACCAAAAGAGAGCGAAATCCTAATCTTCGCAGATTCGAAAATTGATCCAAATCTAGATCCTTTGTAATATCTGGGGAGAATATCCTATCTCTGGATTTTGCCACAATAGAAATGATGAATGAATTCGCTTCTTCAGTTTCCATCGGAATATCCATCTCGGCAACATCTTGAGGGACTCCAAAGGATGCAGTTGGCTTAAGCACAGCAGTTCGAGGGTCATACAATCGGAGAGTACCAATCTCTAGATTCATGGCTTTGATAAATCCTTCAAGAATCCTGTTGGCTAAATCCTCTGTATCTGAAGCGAATATTGCTGATTCTGCAATACTCCTGAAGGATGCCCGTTCTCTTCGTAGTGTTTCAACCGCTCTGTACCTTTCTGTAATATCAACAACGCTCAATTGCACAGCTGGAGCATTATCATAGATGATCTTACTCCCAAACATCTCGAACCATGCTAAGGTTTCTCCTTCGGTAAAAACCCTCACAACTATCGATGGTTGGTCATGACCTTCAAAACACCTGTTCAGGAATATTGTTGTTGGTTCAAGGTCGTCAGGGTGAATTAGAGTAACGAGATCTTGGAGTTGCATCCTTTTGAGTTCATCAGCATCTTTCTTTATCTGCTGGAATAGCATACTATTAGCGAATTTTATCATTCTCTCCTTTTCATCAATTACTGCAATTCCCATGAGTGATTGTTCGATGACTGAGCGATACTTCGATTCAGACTCTCTCAATGCTTGCTCGATGTGTATTCTGTTTGTGATGTCAGTTAACACTGACTGAGTATGAGTGATTGTACCCTCATCATCTCTTCTTAGTACTGTATAGTCTCCAATCCACCGAACATCTCCATTCTTTGTCACGATTCTGTATGGCTCATGAATATAACTCTCACAAAGCCGATCGGCTCTGAATCCGCGCATCTCTTCTCTTATGCGGGCTATATCTTCTGGGTGAATTAGATCTCGGTATTGGACCGCACCTGACCTCAAATCTGATAACGGATATCCAAATAGATCCTCAGCATTGCCAGTGACGTACTCAACAGGTCTGCCTAGGGTTTCCAAATTTCTTTCTGGTATCTCTTTCCATAGAAACGCAACGACTGGACTTAGGTTAATGATGTTATAGGCTTGTTCTAACTCCTTAGCTGCCTCAACTCTTGCTGTAATCTCTCTGATTACTGAAACTGTACTAATGCCATCTTCGTGGGGTGAGATACTGGCTGAGAACCATCTCATTTTTATATTGTCTGGGAGTGGATAGTCGAATGTTTCGCTCTTTCCGGTTGACTTTACCCTCTCCATTGCTTCATAGTAAGGGATAGATACTTCTTGAGGAAGAACTTCCTTGATATGTTTCCCAAGAAACTCTGAGGGGGGAACATAGAGATCACTCTCATCCTTCGCATAGTACTCTGCATATTTTCCTTCACCATCAAACACAAAGACAAGATCGTCGAGGGACTGTAATAGTGTCCGGAATTTCTTCTCACTATCTCTTAGCTCATTATCTGCTGTTATCTTTTCCGTCACATCTTCAGCGGTTCCCAGAAGACCAATGATTTTATCGTCAGGATCAGTGAGTGGTACCTTAATCGTTCTGAACCAAGCATCATTTCCGTCTGCTTTCCGCATTTGCTCGATCTTTTCGTATTTTGAGATTGAACCATCGAGAATGATTTTATCAACCTCAACGAATCCCTCAGATTCAGTCGCCCTCCACGGAAGTTGGAAATCGTCCAAACCAACAATCTCATCAGGACTCTGAAAACCTGCATTAATTGCGAAGACCTCGTTACAACCTAGATACCTTGATTCGGTGTCTTTCCAAAAAACGTAATGTGGAATATTATTCATTACAAGACTGAGCATTTCTTGGGATTTCCTCAATTCCTGCTGGGCGGCTCGTTTCTCTGTGATATCCTCACCTGAACTAATTACACCGATTGCCATTCCTTCCTCATTCTTAAGTACTGAAGTATGCCATGCTATTAAGCGAGATTCACCAGCTTTCGTATTCAGGTTTCTCTCAACGTACTCTAGAGTTTCAATACCACCATCAATCAATTTTTGAAAATTCTTTCTTGCCTCTTCTCTCTCTGACTGTAGATTATAGTCAAACCAAGAAGTACCTATGAGTTCTTCCTGAGAATAACCTAGTACTTCCGTTCCCTTTCTATTGATTAAAGTGATATCTCCAGCATCATTGAGAACAAGGAAGATTACACCTGCCATTTGAAGATACATCTCTGCGCGGTCTCGTTCCTTTTTTACTGCATCTTCAGCTTGGACACCTTCAGTTATGTCAATTAGAGTCCGTTGCATAGCTGGCTTGCCGTCGAATTCTGAAATGGCGATATTAGCTTCAACCCATCTTACTTCTCCATTCGGTCTAATTATTCTATAGCGGTTTGATGGTTCTAATTGCCCGGATCTCGAGTATTCTCTAAATCTTTCTCGAATTTCTTCTCTATCATCAGGATGTATTAGATTCCAAGTTTCTTCCGAATCCAGAGCATAAATCTCTTCGATAGATCTACCAGTTATTTCTGCATACCTTGGATTAGCATAGACTACATGTCTATCCTGCATGATTTGGATTCCTTGCAGAGAACGTTCTGCTAAACCTCTGAACTTTCTTTCTGATTGTCTAATCTCTTCTTCTACTTGTTTCCTCTCACTGATATCTCGCATGATACTTTGGATATGCAATGGATTTCCATCTCTATCCTTGACCAATGAAATGTTCACTTCAACAGGAATCTCTTTGCCATCTTTTCTTTTCACAATCCTTTCATAGATATCAAATCTCTCAGTATCTAGTATTTCAGCAAGTCTTTTCCTGCTTTCAGGATGTTCTCTATCAACAATAACTTCTTTATACGAGAGGTGAGTAAGCTCTTCGACTGAGTAACCCAGCATATCAGCGGCTCTTTGATTGACTTCTAGGTGATTTCCTTCTAGATCCAGTATAAACACTGCATCGTTGTTCAAATCCAATAATGCACTATAACGCTTCTCCGTTCTTTCTCTCTCAAGCTCAGCTTTCCTTCTTTCTGTGATATCGTGAATGAATGAACAGAGAAGAAATCCCTTCTCGGTCTTAATAGGTGCCGAGTATTGTTGGATAATTATTTCCTCACCTAATTTTGTTGTCGCATGATTTTCAAGAACCTTCTGTAGCCAAGAAGCTGCGCCTGTTTCTAGGAACTCCATGAAAGATTGTACGATGGATTCTCTTGCCAGACCTTGCTTTCTGTTTTCTGTCATTAGCTCATATTGAATATCCCATGCTTTCCTACCAATGACTTCTTCTCTGGATATTTGAAATATCTCCTCTTGAGCTCGATTCCATTTAATGATGTTTCCTTGTTCATCTACTAGCATTATTCCCTCAGGGGATTCGTTGAATAGACTTCTAAGCATACTTTCATTCTTGCTTAATTCCTCTTCAGCTTTAATTTGGTCTGAAATATCATTGGCGATTAACACTACAGATGAAACTAGATTATTGGTTATCACTGGACCTATTCTCAGTCTATTCCAAGTTCCATCTTCTGTGGCAAATACCAAGTATTTTGTGTCCTGCGTTGCAATTACATCTGCAATAATCTCCTTGAATTCCTGTACATACTCCTCTTTCATGAATCCAAATATACTCTCATCAAGCAATTCGGATCTTGATAATCCAAATGCTTGTCTATTGGAATACTCTATTCTACCCTCCCGTGATGCCATAATAATGAGAGTAGGAGCTTGCTCTAGAATAGTTGACAGAATCTGAGAATTATCTGAAGTAGACATTGACCGATGCACCCCTTGCAGATAACATATCCTATTCTCCTCCGCTATTTAATTTAATTTGGACTTTATATAACAAACAATCATGCTTTAGGCCCAAGCATAAAGGCTAAAGGCAGGACCATTAGGGATGCAATGCATCTAGACCATTTGGTAAATTTGTGTTTAGTTTAGAAGAGTGAGGCAAGGAACGCTGGTCATTGATACGCAAGACGAAGCACCTAAGCATAAGATTCAGCTTAAGAAGGTCGGTGTGAAGAATCTTAAAACCTTCTTGATGACTGAGAAAGGAGGCCTTCGACATCACATCATAGCAAAAGTCGAGCTCACAATCGATTTGCCTGCTGATGCAAAGGGTGTCCACATGTCCAGACTTGTCGAATCAATGACTGAGGTAATTAGTGACGAATTTAGTCTTCACAAATCGATTGAAGAAATCCAGATTCATATATTGGATTCACTAAGACAACGACACATGTTCAATCGAGCCGAGATTAAGTTTGATTTTGAATTCGGTTATTCGAGCAAGACTCCTGTTTCAAAGAAACGCACATGGGAGGTCTGTGATGTCACCTCCATCACAACCAAAGAAAATGGGAAAGTCTTCCTTCATGATATCTCTGTTCAAGTCACTGGAAACACCGTCTGTCCACATTGCATGGCCAATAACAGTGGACTAACTCATATGCAGCGCGCAATTGGTACACTTCGAGTGGTAGGAGCCACTGATCAAGTACCAACCTATGGATCTATGATTGAGATTATTGAGAGTTCCTTCTCAAGTAAGACATATTCTCTACTGAAACTGGAGGACGAAGTTCATGTTACAAAACAAATGCATGACAATCCTCTCTTCGTTGAGGACGTTTGCCGTAATATTTTGAAAAATGCTTCAGAGGTCTATAAAGAAAGGACTCTTGAAATGTTCGCGGAAGCTCGCTCATTAGAAAGTATTCACAAACACGATGTTGTTGCTGAAGGCAAAATAGTAACTAACGGTATAGAATGACTGCCAATTTTTCGTGCAAAGTTTTCATCTTTCGCAACCAGTCAATACTAGTTTTCTATTTAACTACATGATAATAGTTCTAATTAGGAACTGTTGAAGGGAATCTCGAATACATTTGTGGTGAGATTATGAGGATAAGAAATAGCTTAGTAGTGTGTCTACTCATTGTAGTCATTGCTATGCAAACCTCACCTTCCATTTCCACAGATGTTCAATCAAATCCATCAATCGATGATTATATTCAACTGCCTACGATTTCGCCAAATGTCATGTCCGCTGACACAGAAGTTTTGGGTACAATGAATCCTCGTACTGTTGAACAGAATGGCTATGTGTCAACCGGGTCAATAGTTGCACGTACTGACACTTCTGAAAATACAGAGGATTCTCTTAGTATTGATACAACTCATTCGTGGGTTGGAAGTAACGCTTCGGTGAATATATGGAATCTCACAAGACTCTATGTCGTTAATGGCACGTTTGATACTGGGACCCCAGGTTTTACAGTCAATCCGAACGGCACAATCGGGAATTATCCTGACGGTTGGACCGCAATCAGCTTCGACACAGATCCAGATGTTGCGGATCAAACTCAAACCGTCGCTTATGAGGATGGAGGACGTAGTTACATCCAAGTCCAAAACAGTGGTGAGGTCACAAACAATCCTCAGCATCTCTACACTCATTACGCAGGAACAAAGGTTCTATGGAATCAGAGTATTGATGTCACTCCATATACTGAGGATTTCAAACTCAGCTTTGCTTACTACTATGCCTCAGGGCCTTTAGGAACCGGATTTACTGGTAATTGCTCAATCCATGCATATATTGATGGAGTTTCTATCTGGAATCTAAGTCTTCCAACACTCCCTGAGAGAGAAACTTGGTATGAAACTGGAGAGATTCCAATCAATATCGCAACTTCAAGTCCTACGATGTTTATGCTAGGTCTTGTAATTGATGAAGACATGCCCCTTGATGCTGATCTTGATTATGATGGAGATACATATCCAGATGGCATCGCAGACACTCAATTGATTACTGTTCAATTTGATGACGTCAAACTAGTTGGAGCAACCCCTCCTGATTGTGATCAAGTTGATCTCCAGTTTACAGCAGGCGGTAATATTGTTCCAGTAACTGGAACCAATGGGAATGGACATGCATTTGTCCTCAATTCATCTTATTGGAGTGAAGATATGATTTCAGTATCAGTTGCTTCAAATACTACAGTTAGTTTCGAATACGAAGCTAAATTGAAATCCCATCGCTTCACCAATACAAGTTGGACTACAGATATTAGTAAAGAAGGAGTCGATTATTCAGTTTTACCGAATCAAAGTATCAAATACGAATTCTATACGTATGTTGGATTTCTGGGAGGATATGAGAATCCTAACATCATTTCCACTTTTCCCTCTGATTGGGAGAATATTACCATTTATGATCCGTTCCTTTCTGATGTTACGACGAGCTGTGTAGTCACTGACTCGCAAATCGTGATACCTGAAATGTTGATTGATCGTCTTGGATGGTGGAAGGTCGTTTTAGATGGGCCCAACTATGCTCAAAGTCTATCCACTCAAAAATACCATCAGCTATCAGATTCATGGATTTCTGATTCAATATTCAGATCTGGAAACTTGACTCGAATAATTGCGACCCTTGGCACTGATACCACAAGCCCTACAATGCTTGATGATGTGAATATCACATGGTACCTACCTAATGCAAGTTTGTGGGCGAGTGAGATCATTGATGTTCCTACAGGAAATTCATTCAATTCCACTTCCTGGGTTCTTTCATCATCAAATACTTCTGCTGGTGAGTGGCAAGTATCTATGTTCTGGAATAATGGGACTGAAATTGCCTATTCAACTACGCAATTTGAAATCCATCACCGGTCCACTCTAACTACTACCCAGACTGTGATTGAGGCTAATGCAAATGACGTGATCTCAAACATGGTCCGATTTATTGATAATGAGACTGGAGCGTATATCACCGGTGCGACATCAGTTGTGGCAAATTGGTCTGGAAGTGTGATCGTCTTCCAACCTAATCCAATACAAAACTGGTATGAAGCTGATTTCGAGATTGGAGCTATTGGTGCTGGAGAGTATATCGTCGTTGTTAGCGCTACAGGTGAGTATTTCGATGCTGCTACCACTAGCTTCACAATTCAAGTTACTAATATCGATAATGTACTTGCTCTTGATGAGAAAAGCGCTCAAACTTCTGTCAAGAATCGATATGTCGCTAATATCACCTTTAAGGATCAATTTGATCAGGGCATTGAAGAAGCATCGTTCGACATTAGCTATAAAGGAGCCACAAATGGAATTCTCTGGGATAGTGTCGAAGAGATTGGTTCTGGTAGCTATAGAATTGAGTTCTATGCCAATATCTCTGGGAGCTATACCATCACAATTTCCGGATACAAGAATCTCTATGAAGAAGCGGAAGATGTACTATTCCTATTAGTTACTCCCATTGAAACAAGTATCAACTCATTTGATTCATTCAGCTGCTATTACGGTAGAAGCTATACGTTCGAATTCTCTTATCGTTTTCAATCAAACGCCACATCCATCGAAGATGCACTAGTAACTATGTTTGGGCGTGGCTCACAGTGGTTTACAATTCAGTACTTGGAAAATGGGAACTACTCTGTCAGCTTTACCGCTGAAGAATATGGTTCTTATTCCATCATTTTGGACTTTGAGAAATATGGATTTGAGTTAGCTTCTACATCACTTGTTTTTGATGTTGAAGAAATTCCAATTGACGTAATAATTACCTACGATATTTGGAGGGAAGGGACTCCATTTGCAGTTAATGTCACATTATTAGAAGGTGATACAGGAAATCATATAGAAAGTGCTGATGTTACTTGCATTCTTAGGAGAAATGGTTTTGATCTTGCTGAGTGGACTCTCGATGAGATTCAACCAGGTGTGTATCTAGGTTCAGTAACTGCTGATTGGTATGATTCAGGAGTTTCCCTTCTAGTTAGAGTGGATAAGGAGAACTACCATGCAGATGATGCCATACGCGCTATTGATACGGAATCCGATCGTGTCTTCTTCATTATGAGTATGTTCTATACCTATCTTCCCACAGGATTGCTCTTTGCTTCATTAATATCAATCTCAGCAGTATCTTTGAGGTATAATCGAAGAAGAAACGAAAGAAAACGACGACGACAATTTGAGATTAAGTCACAATTCGATGATGCAAATAACATTCTAGGCATTCTGATTCTACATAAGAAGAGTGGACTTCCAATCTACTCCAAGATACTCAAGGGTGGCTTTGAAGAAGGAATGATATCTGCCTTCATCACTGCTATCACGCATTTCAGAACTGAATTTGGAAACGAAGGAACTGAGGAAGGATTGAATTGGAGAATCACTCCGATATCTGATATTGTCAGAGCTGCACCAACACAGAATCTGATCTGTGCTTTTATTACACTATCTTCCCCCTCTGCAGAGCAGGAAGCAAAGATGCTAGTATTTACACATGCAATCGGAATGAAACTAGATGATTTAATGGAAATGCCGCCTAGTGAAGTTCTAGATGATAGGACTCATGAGTGGATTACTGGCATGTTTGACAAACACCTTGATGGTCATCTATTGAAGCTTTATCATATCACCAATAAGACTAAGATTGGCAGAAAATATCGGTGTGTTAGAGAAGCAATCGCAGCTGGTGGTTTTGGCGAAGCCTTCACCCTTGTAGAGATGACACGAGGACTCTTGAGTTGCGGGGTGGATGAAGGTGAGGCATACAAGCTGATTCTTGATGCGATTGATGAAGGAATACTCCTTCCTGCATCTATATAGTTGCCATTCATAGTTCTCACTATTTGTTTCGATATTTTGATAATATGGTCGAACAATCGAGGGTAATTTATACCAACTTTCTATATATAATCAGGAATTTCATTTTGTAATATCAATTCACTGGGATACTAGCAGAACTCTAATTGAGGAATTCTAATGAGGATGAAGTATGTAGTAGTGGTCGTACTACTCTGTGTAGTACTAATACTTCCTACCTCATCGCCAATAATTGATTCCGAATTACTAGACACACAAGAGAGCAGTCAGTATCCAGAGACCAGTGTTTCATTCACAACTTCTCAAGACACACAGACTGGAACCATGAATCCTATTACCGTTGAACAGAGAGGATACTATTCTACGGGTAATATTGCTGCCCGAACTGATACCGGTGTTGGAACCAGTTCGAATCTCCTGATTGACACTCCCAACAACTGGATTGGTGATCTCGCCGAACTCAATACGTGGAATCTAACTAGTCTCTATGCCATTAATGGCACCTTCGATGCTGGCATCCCTGGACCTAACATAAATCCGAATATGACTGTGCCAACACAATACTATCCATATGGCTGGAATGCAACTAGTGTGACAACTAATACGGGACAAACACAAGTTGCTGCATATGATTCTTCAGGGTCAAAATTCGTTACAGTTGAGAATCAAGGTCTCAAGAAAGGTCCTAGTGGAAATCAGTATGAACATTATGCTGGAACATCCGTCGACTGGTATCAAATGGTTGACAATTCCCCTTATACAAATGAGTTTAGACTCAAATTTCGATTTCTTTATTTCAGAGGGCCCTTAGGTACTGCAACTCCTGGAAACGCGTCCCTCATTGTAAAGGCAAATGATACTATTATCTGGGATACACAATTACCCTTCGTACCTCAACGTGGGACCTGGTATCAAGTGGATCAGCCCATCAATACAACAGGTTTAGGTGCGATGTTTAATATTTCCATTGGTCTTATTATTGATGATACGATGACATTGAATTCAGATGTTTCCTATGACGGCGTAACTCTGAATGGAATTGAAAATACTGTATATATTACAGCGTACATAGATGATCTTTCCTTTACGGGGAGAAATCAACCCACACCTGCACAGGTTGATTTGAAATTCAACGTGAATGGCCAAAATGCTACCGTCGGAGGTTCTGCGAATGATGGCTATGCTTCATATGTGAATTCGAGCTACTGGGAAACAAACTCAATCCCCTATGCGATTCTTTCCAATTCATCAGTTACATTGAACTACACTGCGCGAATTCTTACACATCTCTTTAAGAATTCGAATCCTGGACCCAGCCCCCTCACAGACGGAGTATCTTATACGATAGGTATTGGAGAGAGTGCAAGAATCTCAACCTATACCTATTTGGGTTCACTAGGAACATATGAGGAATTTCAGCTTATCTTTCACTACCCAATAGATTGGGTGAATATCTCAGTGTATGATCCATTTCTCGATGATATCACATCTCAAAGCACAATACTCCCTGGTAATACTACTATCCCACATACATCGATTGATGCATTTGGATACTGGAATATAGAATTCGATTCAATCAACTATGTTCGGAATATAACTACCCAGATCTATGATAGTGATTTAGTTTCATGGACAAACAATTCTGTATTTCGACCTTCCAATAGTAGCAGAGCCGTAATAGAACTTGGAGTCACAGGTCAACCAAGCCCGACAATCAGCAGTATTGATTTGTCTTGGATTTTGCCAAATTCAACAATTTGGGCTACAGAATCTAGCGCAAGCGGGATTGATGGTGTTGTCAATAGTTCGGAGCAGATTCTTGACACTTCATTGGCTGGTCTATGGTCTATAGCTGCATTTTGGTCGAATGGTTCAGAGATTGGATATGATTCAAGAACATTTATTGTGATACATAGAAGTTCACTAACTCCAATAGACCCAACTATTGAAACTGAAGCCGGTCAAATAATAACTGGCCTTGTTAGATTCCAAGATGTTGATAATGGATACTACCTTATGGAAGGTGCAACTATCAAGGCAAACTGGTCGGGCGATGCATTATCATTTATTCCAAATCCCACTAGGAAATGGTGGGAAGTCGACCTAGATACTACAGGTTTCACACCTGGAATCTATGCGGTTCGTGTAAACGCATCCTTGGAATACTTTGAAGATTCGGTCTGTTTTATCTCAATAGAAGTCATTGGAACTGATAATACTCTTGAAATCCGCGAGAGTAGTATTGAATTGAGTCTACTGGAGACCTATACTACCTATCTTAATTATACAGACTCCTCTGGAATTGGCATTGAAGGTGCCGATATCTCAGTTTCATTAATTGAGCCTGCTGGTGGCATTTCATCAGCAAACGTTGTTGATCTTGGAGAAGGGAACTATAGCATAGATTTGACTGCTCTAAATTCAGGTACCTATAGCATTACTATCCAAGCAACAAAGAACCACTATGAAATAGCTCATGACTCTTTGATTATTCTAATAGGTACTTTTGATGCAACGATAACTTCTGAAAATGGAACAGCTGACTCAATAACGTTTGGATATTCCTATCAGTTTGTTCTACGTTACACAAATGCAACTGGATATGGTCTTTCAGGAGCAACAGTTTCAATTTCGAGTATATCTCCATCGAGTGGACTTTTGAATGGGTCAATAATCGATGAAGGTAATGGTTACTACTCTGTGCTGCTGATCGCAACAGAAACAGGTGCCTATACAATTCTATTTGAGGCAGAAATTCTGAACCATGAACGAGTACTATATTCATTCACACTTTCATCTACAACAGTACCTACCATCTTGACAGTCAAATCTGCCGATGAAATATTTCCGATAGATGAGAACTCCACCATTCTCCTAGAATTCACTAATGAAACTGGAGGTGGAATTGAAGGAGCTTTCCTTTCAATTATCTCGCCACCTGAGGGATTAACTTACTCTTCATTCACTGAATTAGGATCTGGTGTCTATCAGTTGGTATTGACTCCATTGCAAGTTGGTGATTATCAAATTCGATTCAAGGCAACTGCTGCAAATCATATAGATGCTACAACATCTATCAGTGTTAGTGTTGAATTGATACAAACACAACTTACTATGCTCAATCAGGATGAGTCATTGGAAACAGAATTTGGAGATAACATAGAGATTCATCTACAGCTGTATAGGACAGACACATTAGTCAATATTTCAGGTGCGAATATCTCTCTCGTGTCTATTGGTGGACAACTTCCTGATTACAACATTTCTGAAACTGATGACTATTACATTATAATTCTCTATGCTGATACAGTTGAATCATATGAATTCACTATTCTTGCAGAAAAGTTGCATTGTAGGGACACTTCATTAGACATTCAATACACAGTAAACCCCATTGCAACTGAAGTGACTGATATTATTTTGAGCACACTCTATGTTGGCCGACAATATTCATACATTGTTGAATTCAAGACTACTGAAGGTGGATTCGGAATATTAGGAGCGGAGATTCACCCTAGCGGTAGAGGTTCGGATTGGATCACAAATGAATCACTCGGTGATGGAAGTTATAACCTCACCATCTCTCCTGCAGATTATGGTACTTTTGAGATTGAACTAGATTTCATGAAGAATGGCTACTTGACATCTACTCTAGTTCTCTCTTTCACTGCAAATGCGATTCCTATGGATATGGATCTGTTTACTTCGCCATGGCATGAAATAACAGGATTCACTGTTAATCTGACTCTTACTGCATCTGATTTTGGCCATATTGGAGAGCCAGTTTCTGGGGCAATTATACAATGCATTCTTAGGATCGATGGAATAGATGTGCTTGATTGGACCCTTGATGAGATAACTCCAGGACTTTACAGGAAGAGCATTCTCCCCATTTGGCAAAGCTCAGATTCGGTTTCACTTCACATCACCGTTAACAAGGAATTTTACTTGGAAATAACGGATGTGATTCCGATCGTTCAGGTACCCTATCAACGGTCAACATTAGAGGTCTTTGTCGACTTCATTATGGTACCTCTCTTCGCTTCTCTGGGAGCTTTGTTTGGTATTGCTTTCTCAGTCCGTTACTATGGTATTAGGAAGGACAGAATAAGAAAAGAGCTGATGGATATCAAGATGCGATTTGATGATGTGAACAATCTACTTGGAATCCTGGTTTTACATAAGAGAAGCGGTTTACCGATTTATTCAAAGGTTCTCAAGGGCGGTTTTGAAGAAGGAATGCTTTCAGCATTCATCACTGCAATCACTCATTTCCGATCCGAATTTGATTCTAATGGGAAAGATGAAGAGTTTGAATGGAGAATTACTCCGATATCTGATATTATTAGAGCTGTACCTACACACAACCTCATTTGTGCATTCGTGACTCTTACAACTCCATCAATGCTTCAAGAGGCAAATATGTTGATATTCTCGCGAAGTATTGGGATGGCTTTGGATGCTGACATGGAGATCGCTCCAACTCAAACCGTTGATTATGAAACAAAACTCTGGATTGAAAGTGCTTTTGATGAGCAACTAGATGGCCATCTTCTCAAGAGGTATAGCTATCTTCCAAAGAAGCAAGCACCAAGAGGATTCAAGATGATATCCGAAGCAAAGGCTACGGCTGGACTAGGTGACGATTTCCTATTGGCTGAGTTATCGCGCGGTTTTATATCATGTGGGTTTGATGAGGGAGCAGCATACAAGATGATCCTTGATGCTATCGAGGTTGGTATTCTTTCTACACGGGAATAACTACATAATTTTCTAGTTTTTTTCTAATTATATACACCATCAAAATTGTTTTTTGTGCTTAAGCATAAGCATTATGAGGGTCGCCACCACTCGAATTAATCTGTATCAGGTTGTTTGCGAGGATTGCTAGATGCTATCAAAAGGAATGACCTCTCTTTTACTTAGTCTATTGATTATCCCAATTATCATTGTACCTGTAACTGTCCTTGATAATGTAGAAGAGACTGAAATGATGAAATCGCATGATGATCCTGCAAGCAACATTATTGACCTGAATAATGATATCTCTCTTAGAAATCCTATTGACAAAAATCAAGTCCTAGAAAATCATTACACGGTTTCTCAAGATAGTTTTGATGGAGTTCTGGATCCAGTTTCAATCGAACAACGAGGTTATTTTGCCTCAGGAACTATCAGCTCTAGAACAGACACAGGTGTTAATACTGGGACCAATTTATCATTGGATACAGATCATAACTGGGTAGCAGATGAAGCAGAAGTATCTGTTTGGAATCTTGAGAAGCTGTATGCAGTCAATGGAAGTTTCGACGAGGGAATTGCTGGCACGAATGTTTTTCCAACAGGTGATGTGGCCTACCATCCTATTGGATGGGACGCAACTAGCTACAATGATAGCACGTATGATGATGATGTGCAGCTGGCTGCATATGATTCATCTGGAAGGCAATATGTAACAGTAGAGAGTCAGGGAGGTAAGGTCGGACAGAATGCCTTTGGTCATGTTGCTGGCACGAAGATACTATGGACCCAAGAATTCGTAAACGCTCCATATACTGAAGACTTCATCCTGAGCTTTGATTATTTCTATCTACGAGGTCCCATCGATGGGCCCACTGGCACAAATCCAGTAACTGGAAATTGTAGCCTAACCCTTTTCGTAAACGGGACAAATGTCTGGAACATGAGTCTGCTTCTTCTCTCGCAGAGAGGTGTCTGGCTCGAAACAGGTGATATTCATCTCAGTATTTCCGGTGCTCCAAGTTCTATCCTTTTTGAGCTC
>JAEORN010000266.1 GCA_016840825.1 Candidatus Thorarchaeota archaeon
CCCAGAAGATAGAGAGTATCTTTGATGTGTCTGTCTTAGGCAATCGCTTTCTTATGAGAATTATAATCAAACCCCACCACAGGGCATCATTAACATATTTCATAACGATTCCAATGAAGGGTGTAGTGCATACAACACCCAGTCCAGGAACAATGCTATTAATTCCAGCGACGACCTCCGTCGGTACAATGTATGGAACAAAGGGAGCAATGTACAAAAAAGCTGCACTTATTGGCATAATGCTGTATACAATTAATGCCGCTCTCTTTACTCCCTTTCGATCACTCACTCTTCCCATTTTGAGCAGAAGAGGAACTGAAATTAGTAATTGAGTAACTAGCATGAGGTTAATTCCTGCTATATCGATTGCCAATTCCTCATAGGTGTAAATTATAGCACTAAACTTGAATAATGAATCACTTAGAGTATCAATAACAACAACGAGAAGAAGTCCTGGTATTGCTCCCATAAGTAATCTAGCAGCTCTCACATTCTCAGAAAGAAACTCGGTCAATATTGGCATCTCTGAGCGTGTATGCTCTAGTTCTGGTGAATCTAATAGTATCGCTCTTGCACCAGAAGAGATGATCAGGCATAAACCAGTCAGAAAATACATGAATCGAAAAGCTTCTGGAAACCCGATAATTGGTTCAAGAAATCCAAACAGCATCAGACCGATAATACTGAAACCTCTTCCCGCAGTAAACAACGATAAGGCGAATCCGCTTTGCTTTTGTGGGACATTTTCCATTATGAACGCAGAAGAACCACTTCTGAACAGATCGTGAACGGAATAAATCATCATTGCAACGACCAACAACCAAAAGTCAACGAAAAGACCCACATAGACATAATAGATTCCTAACACAAGATGGGCAGCCGCCGAGATTCTTTTCCTGTCTGCTATGTCACCAATGTACCCTCCTATCAGTCGCATGATACTACTTGAAACATCTACTAAGGACATTAGAATCCCGATGAAGATGATACTCCATCCTAAAACTCTCAGGTAAAGGTTCAGATAATTTGCGAGATAGCTGAATGTGCTGAATACCCATGCTGTTGTTAGAAAAACAGTATAATTCTTGTTGGAAAAAATCGTTCGCAGAGAATCCTTAAGACCTTCATCATGTTCTGCGATAATCCCCGCATCACTGAGAATTGGTTCATCCTCGATGTCAGCCATATCTTCCGCCTGTTTCGCTCGTTGTTTATTCACTTGGTCTTTGACCGCTTCTTGTACGAGTTCTGTCAAACTAAAGCCTCAGACTTCTTCTAAGAAAGATGGGTCACAACAACGCCATCTTCCTAAAGGAAGTTCGATGTCTAGTATATAGACTCCTCTCTAAATTGGTGACGCTGACAATCTCAGGATTTTTCTTTCCTGAGATGAATGCGTCTTCTTCTTCATTTCATTCGCTTTATACATCAAAGACCAGCACACTGACATCACCATCTGAAGTTGGCATGGCAATAAGTCTGTGCGTACAGATATCTGCAGATAGAACGATACACTCAGGGGGTGTTGCCGATCTAACTAGATTTCTAACGGCTAACTCCAAATTTAATGCAACTAGCCTGACAATCTCTGAGTCGTTGAACGGGTCCACTTCGCGTCCTACCTCTGGACCTATGACGTTTGCGAATGTTGTTTCTAGTCCACTTCGTATCATTTTTCATTTTACCTCCGTATTGCAGCTTTCGCCGCAGGGATTATTCCTAGAATGGGTCGTCTGAACCGGAATCACCTGGATTATACATTGTTTCTCTCTCTCCTCCTTTATGAACAATAAAGGATGATTAGTCCGGTATCAACTTACCATAACTATGAGGAGGTCTGTAGCGATACCCATGGGAAAATCCACTAACACGATCTAATTGTGAAAAACTAGAATGGTTCTGGACTTTCGCAAGGCGGTTGCACTACAGACGAGAGACCATTTGAAATTCCAATTGATAGCAGTTCTAGAGCGACATGATTCTTTGTCATGCTCTCGAATATAGCTCTCATCCGATCTTTACTAATCCCGTTCACCTCCGTTATGGTATATTGACACTTCCACTTGGTGGCACGGATTCAGTTATGACTGGATTGATAGAATACTCTCTATCTTCCCGCATACAGTCTAAAGATTTCTTTTTGAATCCTGCGACCAATATCTGTAGTAGCTTTTTGAGCAAAGCACATAATAATAAGGTCTGTTTGGAGTAGAGTCCTCTAGAATGGCTTTAAATAGACATTTGGATGGGTTCTAGAATGTATTATTTGAGTAGAGAATTCACTAATACGAATTAAGACAAATAGGCGTTATAGAACTTAACTTTTGGACACATATATTAGGACCTGCAGTAATACAATATTCGGGGTTCAATGTGGTAGAAATAGGCTCTGGTATTATTCGAGTTCTGAACCGAATAGCAATTGATCCTTCAATCAAGCAAGCAAAGATTGCCAAAGGCATGGACATCTCTAGGTCAGCAATAAATCAACATTGGAAAAGACTTGAAGAACATCACAATTTCAAGATTCGAAGCAATCTAGATTATGGCTCTATTGGATTTCATTATGTCTATGGTTGGGCTGTATCACAAGATGAAAGTGACTCTCTGGATAAATTTCAGAATTGGCTAACAAGGAATCCGTTCACACTTGCTCTTCATAGATCACTAATGAGCTCGCGAATGGACTTTCGGATTTTCTTTCAATCTGTTGTACCCACTGGAAAATCTCTATTGGAATATCTTGAGTTTCTTGAGAAATTTACCAAAAGACCTTATTCCCTGCAAATCTCTCATTCATTCACCAAATCGATTGCTAGTCATCTAAATTTTGCATATTTCGACGGATCGGATTGGGCTTTTGAGAGCGGCTATCGATTTCAGGCATCCATAGATGCAGCAAAAAGCTACGCGTCTGTTTTGCCAGTTGTAAAATCGATATACCAAAGCAAACCACAGAGCTTCAATTTGATTCCTAGTATAATTGGTTCTGCCTTGGAACTCGACTATCATTCTACCTCTTCTTCAGTTTCCAAGATTCTATCTAAGTATCTGATTGAGGTACCATCTGAACGAACCCTTCGACGTAGGATAAATGAGTATAGAAAATCAAAGGCTCTTGCGTATATCGAGTTAGATGGAATCGGACTGACCAAACAAGTGATTATCACACTAGAAGCCTCTGAGAACAACGATAATTACAAGTTGCTGCAAGCGCAATCTACAACTCTTCCTAAAGTAAGAGTCCTTTCAGGTCCTAATTCCCTTGCACTATTACTTGAGATCCCCGAAAGCTCTGATTGGTTTCATATTTCTAATGCAATGTCAAATGTAATTGGCTCTGAATCGAAGATGTGTACATTTATAGCAGAGCAAATACCATTTAGAAAATGGCTTGAGGACGTTGTTTACTATAAACAAAGTCAACATAGTCAATAAAAGATATGATATCAAAATCCGGACATCAAATTAAAACAAGCAAAGGAGCCGCTAGAAAATTGGAATCCGCTTTAGGCATATTGGCTCGCATCCATACACCTTTCGATGATGAGATACCTGAAGTTGAAGAACCGTCTGCAAGATTCTACCTTGATGCAATGAGAATCTACCTTGCACTGAGTAGCGGCACAATTAGCTTTGATGAAGGGATATTAGCTGTGGAAGCCCTGAAGAAGAATCCTGAGTATGCTAGGTCCCCCACAAACCCAACTCAGATGCCGATTAATCAATACTATACAAGTAAAATCTTGGAGAATTTAAAGACTCTCAAGAAATTCAACTTAATCACACGAGACTCGATTCGATCTGCATACAGTTTTGTCTTCATATCTCAAGATGTTCCAATTAGCGATGTTGATTTCCAAGTGCTCAAAGAGATTGTTAAGTTTCCGAGAGAATCGATTACTAATCTTGCGGGGAATCTTCAAATTGCCCCAAGGACAGTATCTCGTTCAATCGACCGGCTCAAGGAAAGGCACATGCTAAGAAATCGCGCTTTCCTTGACAATACTCCTTGGGGTATCAATACATGTCTGGTATTTTTCACTCCACGTGATGATGTAGAATGGTTAGAGATAGAAGAATACCTGTTGCTGTATCCATATCTTAAGACGATTCTAAAGACTACAGTCAGTGATTTAGGATATCTATCCTTTATCGTTCCGGGATATAAGAGGAATTTCATAAATCTTCAGAACAGCATAATGAACCTCTCTAAATCAATATTCGATTATGTTAGCATTCATTTCCAAACCGCTATGAGTGCTGATAGAAACTTGTCATTATACAATGAAGGCCAATGGAGATTCTCCGAATCTGCCAAGCTCCTATTTGAAGATGAGAATCTTCCAATGCCCAAAACCTATTCAAATTTGATTCACTGCAGCGAGGATAGATATTCATTTGGAGAACTTGACTATAGAATCGCTGCGACGAGTAAACAAGATTCGAGAGCCACTCCAAGTGAACTAGCTAAGATGCTTCTACGACAAGGTATAGAGATTGATCCAAAGAGAATCACCTCTACTGTTCGAAAACTGTATGAAAAGAATGTCATCCTTCCCTATGCAGTATTCGCTCTTGGGCTCACCTCTGATTTCTGCTTTGAAATTGTATGTAATGAATATTGGAAACAACGAATTGTGGCAATCCTCCCACTCCTACCGTACACTATATCATCTCTATCTCCTCGAGGTATAATAATCTGGGCAAGTGTTCCCGGAAAACAGCAGGTTGAATACTACCAACTATTCCGTTCTCTCGAAGAGCACTCTGGAATCCATTCTGTCAAGTCGATTATGACAATCAATATGAAAGGATCAAGAAATATAACAGATTTCGTTGATATTTGGAAATATTCTAAGGATGGCTATACAGTTCCCGCTGAGGAATTCGATTTGGAGAAATTTCTAAACGAGCGTCTGTGAATCTGTTTACTCATCTCTTATGTATTCCTTTGATTAGCAGACTTGCAGAAACTTTGTTATGACTCAATGGGGGCCCAAATACGATGGAATTCACACCATGTGCTGATAAAGCTGCTAGAGATCCTTCAATCTTCTCTGGAGTAGTGAAGAAACCCCATCTATGGATGATATCCAATCCAATTGTATTCAGTACTTCTTGACTCAGCTTTCCATTGTTCGCACGAACACTCCTTGCTTTTGCGATGATATCCTCAAGACCAAATTCCTGAAGAAGAGCTTTTGGAGCACCTAAGGCGACAATCGCAGATGAGTAGTTGAATTCAGCTGAGGAGGTTTCATTGGAGTGAGAAACAACTTCTGTTGGTGCAAACACTCCGAATTGAAAGGAGTCATCAATTGGTTTCATAATGTCTGCAGCCCACTTGACCATTTTAGGATCTGAAACATTCAGAAGCACTCCATCTAGATTTCGTGATTCCCTTATCATTTGAGGTCCTTGGGCTCCTAACAGAATGGAACTTCCAAGATTCAGTTTGGTTGTCTTCTCTTTTATCTTGATTCCAACATTGATAGTGTGTTCCATAATTTGCTTTGCAATCCACTTCTTTTGACCAATTCTTGCAAGAGAAGATCTATCACCAGGTCCAATGAGGAGATCAAAACGAGGTCCAAATTCCTCGACAAGTGTTTCAAGCCATCTCACTACATGATCTAAATCATAGATTTGAGAAGATATCAATCCAATCCCTATTCGGAGATTTGTAATTGATGCGACTTTTAATGCGACAGTTGGAGCGAAACGAGGTGCTGGAAAATCAACAATCCATACTTGATCTAGCCCTCCCTTATCAAATATTGTAGCCATCTCCAAGGTGTCTTGAAGTGACTCATAGACATTAATTGCTGCCGCATATCTCACCGCTCTATCCCCTTGATCGAATCTCATTGAAGATGTCTGTCATTGCACCACGCCAATCTCCAGAAAAAGGTGGACCCAACACAACCTCTGTGATACCTACGGATGAGATTCGTTCAAACATATCTACCATATGCTGTAAATTACCAGCAATCGCAAATGTATCAATTAATTCCTCATCAATATAGGGTATTCCAGCATCAGGTCCTTTAGACGCAACTGCTTTGCGAACAACTTCTATTTTTTCTCTATTCACACTGAGCATGTCTATAATACTATCAGGCATATCCGCAACTACTATTGCTACAACTTTCTTAGCCAAGCTTTCCTGGGCTCCCTTGAAAGTTGGGATTGTTGGCAGCCATGCAACCTTTTCAATTTGCTTTGGATTTCTACCGGCTGAAGATGCTGATTGATCTATCTCCTTAACAGCATATTTCAGATAATCAATCGGACCTGAGAGAACTGCTCCATCAGCTAATTCTCCCACAAGTCTAAGCATCTGAGGACCTCTTACCCCCAGAAATACTGGTATTTGAGCTGACGACGTTCTCAATTCATAATCGTCTAGGCTGAAAAGTTCATTCTGAGTAGAAACCTTATCACCTGCCCAAAGAGCTCTAAGACAATCTATGGTTTGATGTAATGTTGTCACAGGTTTTTTTAATGTAATTCCAAGTTTCTTGAGATCTTGGATTCCCCCTATCCCAGTCCCAAAGATAAAACGACCATTACTAATCTCGTGCAAGCTTAGTACAGCCCTAGCCAATGTAGTGATATTGTGAACAGTAATGGGAACTATCCCCGTTCCAATCCTTGTTTGTTGAGAGTGTATTAATGATGAGGCTGATAGAATGAAGGGGTCTTGTCCAATGCCAATATCCTCTCCAATCCATATTGAGTGAACTCCTAACGAATCTGAGTTTTCAGCAATCCATTTGGTCGCTTTTACTTTCATATTGGTTGTTATACCAACACTTGCGTGATACACCGTTCTAACCCTCGAGATGTTACAAATTCATGCTAAAGAATGATTTCAAATGACTCTAGTATAGATGACTAGATATTTGTGTAAGGAATATTGACATGTATTGAAGAAACTTGAAACGAATACTTTGGGGAATTACTGGTTCCGGAGATAGAATTGAAGAAATAATCAATACTATGAAACGAATTGCTAGCTTTGACAATCTCAAGATTTACGTCATTGTTTCAAAAGCTGGAGAACAGATGCTGAGGCGCTATGGACTTTGGGAGTCTTTAGAGTCTTGCTTTAGGAAGGTCACACGTGAAGTGAATTCCAATGTCCCATTTGTAGCAGGTCCTCTTCAAGCCGGATACTATGATCTTCTTGTAGTCGCTCCTCTAACAGCTAACTCTACAGCAAAGATCGCACATGGTATCGCGGATTCGCTAATTACCAATGCAGTAGCACAGACGCTCAAGGGTGAAACTCCAGTCCTCCTGTATCCTGTGGATCAAATAGCTGGAGAATTGGAAACTGTCGCTCCGGATGGCATGGTCTATAAAATCCACACACGTGAGGTTGACCTACGTAATGCTGAGATTGTAAAAAGCATGGAAGGAATTACTACAATTTCATCGCCAGAGAGTCTATTCAACGGGATTAAATCACTGATATCAATCGAAGATTGATGTCACCGTTATCTCAAGAGAGAAATAGAGGTATCATAGCAATTACATGATGTAGGGGTCTGCCAGAATGAAGAAGGACATTGGATGGTTAGAGCTACCTGATGGATATGAGTTTGGAATTGTTGACACTGATGATGAAATAGAGGAGCTTGTCCAATTCACCAATGAAGTTCACGATCCTTGGGATGGTGAGATGCTAAGGAGGCTCATCGAGAAGCAACCCGGATTTGGGCCTGAGATGAATTACTACATTCGGCATTTGGATACAGGAAAAATAGTATCAACAATCAATGCCATTCCTATTATGTGGTCATATTCAGGTATCCGATTAAGGAATCTTGAGTTAGGATTTGTCGGAACTAGAGACGAATACCAACGAAAAGGTCTCTTCAATATCCTCTACAATTATTTCAACCACCTGCTCATTGCAGGTAACTATGATATCTCAAGCATTCAAGGGATTCCCTTCTTCTATCGTAAGTATGGCTATGACTTCATTCTGCCACTCGGAAGAGCAATTCATCTCCAGCAAGCTGCAATACCTGAGATTATAGACGATAAGAAGCCACCATTTATGGATATCAAAATTAGAGCATCAAATGAGGAGGATATTCCCAACCTTTTGAAATTATACTCACAAGCGCAGTCTAATCTATTGATATTTACCAGTCGAGATGAAGAGCTCTGGAAAGCACAAGAACGGACTCAGATGAGTGAGGATAAGCATATTGAAACGCTTGTTCTCATGAATAATGGGGAGATAGATGGATACTTGCGTGTTGGAGAGAGGAAAGAGCATGGCAAAGAGGAAGTTGCTTCAATCCTTATCAAGGAGTCAAGTGTTCTTTCATACAATTCGGTGATGCGTACGCTTCACGAACTAAAGGAAATGGCCCTCCGCGCGAACACGTCGTTGATCGAAATTCCGGGGGATTTGACCTCCAATCTAGGACAGATTGCAATAGATTATGGAGGAATCTTGCACAGAGGATGGAAATACCAGATTAGGATTCCCAATGTGACACAGTTTCTCAATAAGATTCGACCAGTTCTAGAAGCACGATTGAAAGACACGATGTATCAAAACCTCTCACGTGAAATATTGATCAGTACCTATCAGGACTGCTATCGGTTCACTTTCAAAAAGGGCAAATTAGAACCAATTGAGAATCTTGGAATGCAATCAACAAGGTCGCGAGAAGGAATCAGAATACCCCCCCATGACCTTGTTAGAATGATTCTAGGAGATTATTCGATTGAAGAATTACGATATCAGGACATGGATTTCATTGTGCGTCCTGGTAGCAAGCATCTACTTGAAACTCTTTTTCCAAAACAGGAAAGCTTTCTCTATCCCTATCTATTATAGGATAGTGAATTAATGAGCTCGAGATGCACTCGAGCTCTATTTGGTATATTTTCATCAATCCAAGTCTGGAATGATTATCTCAACTGAGAAATCTGTTCCACATGGACAGCTTGCATTGATGGGATACTTGTCAGGAGTATCAATTGATATTGACGCTCCTTGTATGGCTGCCTTATCAATCATGGTTTGCATATTATGCACCATATACTTTGCAAATCCGACTACAACATCAGGAATTGAGATATCATTAATCCAATAGACATAGTGAGTACAATCTGGGTTCGGACAAGACGACAGTAAGACCCTTGTCCCATCTCCGCATGAGCCACATGTCAAATCAGTATGATGGTAATCGGGAGCATCAGGTGCGGGCAAATCGAGTTTGTTATGCGCACCACATCGATAGCAGTAATATGTAAAATCGACTATCTTAATCGCATCCTTTGATTTGGCTGACTCGATTCAAGTCAGCATTAACCTATTTCATATTAGTATACATAAAATAGGTGTTGTGTGTGTGTGCCTTACTTCGCGGGGGGCTAATAAGGTACTATCCAAGGCAATACTTGGAGTGAACATATCGTGCAGGTCCCAACAAGAATAACTAAGTTATTCTCTCTATTACTAGTCTTCCTCTCTGAGAACTACGAAAGCCGTTTTGGCCATTGTGAGATCTGTGGAACTCCATCACCTAGTTTTGGTAAGACCTTCCTCATGAATAGCCAGATAGGTCCGAGGTGGATATGTGTGGAGTGCATAGTCAATCGAATAGAGGGAAAATAGAGCAAAGCCTAACAGTGAAAAGCAACTTGTGTTTCTCACAGGCTGGTGATTTCCCTGAAGCGAAGAATACAACCTCATATCAGAGTTGGCGAAGGCGATGTTCATGACATTGTAATCATCGCTGGAAACCCTGACCGTGTTCCAATAATCGGTTCCAGAATGAAGGATCCAGAAGAAGTGGGTCACTATCGTGGAATCCTTACCTATCGAGCCTATACTCCCGGAGGAATTCCGGTAACGATATCTGGAACTGGTATGGGTACACCTACAACTCACATATGCATCGAGGAGTTTGCCAATTTAGATGCAAAGGTTTTCATCAGAATCGGTACTTGTGGAGGAATCGATCCAAAACTGAAGACTGGAGATGTTGTTGTTCCAACGGGGTGTGTTCGTGATGAGCGAACTAGTCTGAATTATGCACCTATGGAATATCCTTCGATTGCTACCCCCCGATGGTATAATGCATTGTATGACGAGATTAGACAGCTTCTTCCTCCTGAAAGAGTAGATACAGGGATATGTTGGACGAGTGATGTATATTATACCACTCCTGAAAACTCGCAGCTGGATATTTGGACACGTGCTAATGTGAAGTGTGTTGAGATGGAGAGCTCGCTGTTGTTTGTCTTTGCGCAAACACGCGGACTCGAAGCAGCTTCAATTGTTGCTTGTGATGGAAATCTGCATACAGGTCAGAAAGCGGAGCAGAAAGACGACTCCGAGAAAAGCGGTGAACAAGATCCTCTACTAATTGAAGCAATTGAGAAGGAGATTGAAGCCACGGTTCGTGCAATAGATAGATTGTACAAATGAATCCAATGTAGCGTACAAAGTAGGTGAGTAATACGAACTCCGAGAAGATTGCTAGCTCTCCCAGTCATGTAGAAAAATCCTACCTCGTTATGAAGGCAAATGCTGAACAGGCATTGGCACTGGCAGCAGATTGGTGGGAGAATAAAGAGGTGCCAAGATATGTTCAAGTTAGAGGATTGACACGAAGCGACCTCCCTGAATTCGTGGAGGTATACAATCGTTGCTTCTTAGCTTCTCCTGATCCCTTTTGTCTACTTACAGTAGAGGAAGCAGAGAAACTGGACTTCGAAGGTGTCTTTGTTGCTGAGATGTGGGACACAATTGCTGGCTTTATAGCGTGTTTCATCGAGGAGGACGAAAACTCAATCTATGGGGAAATCACAGGGATTGGTGTCCTTCCAAGTCGACGTAGAAAGGGGGTTGCTACAGCTCTAATAAGGGCCGCGTCAGAGTATTTTATTGACGCTGGTGTTGAGGAAGTATACTGTGAGGTATTCGAAGACAATACACCCTCGCTAATGCTGATTCAAGCCTACGGGTTTGTAGAAGTGGGAAGGAGGCTTATTCCTGGAATCACTTCAGGATCTGATATCACTCAGAAAGAAGAGATTCCTGGCGGTAAAATTATGAGGCGCCTTGGTCTCCGCACTCTTTCTGATAAAGATACTTGTCGAACTATCTGAAGATTCATTGTTAAAACCACCAAACCTAAATGAAATCAAACAATATCCAAGAATGTGGCGCTCAGCCTAAGAAAGCAGAGCATGGAGGAAAATCGCCGATTTGCTGTATGATGTGATTATAGTTGGAGCAGGCCCAGCTGGTGCAATAGCGGCATACGAGTCAGCAAGATTTGGATTAAAGACGCTATTATTAGAGAAGTTCTCTCTTCCAAGGGACAAGCCCTGCGGAGGAGCTGTGATGTATCGAGGCATCCACATCGTACGTGGAAAAATCCCATCAAGCATAGTCGAACAGAAAATCTATGGACTTCGGTTTGTGCTTCCAGACGGAAGAGAAGCAGAGTTTGAAACTGACAAGTTGATTGGAATTACTGTTTTCAGGAGTTCATTTGATGAATATTTGGCTCGAAGAGCTGAGAATGCAGGCGCTGAGCTTGAGGAAAAGGCAAGAGTAGTAAAAGTTTCCACAAGTGAGCACAATGCCTTTGTTAAACTTGAAGATGGGCGGGAATTCAGTTCCAAGTTTATTATTGGGGCTGATGGCGTCAATTCGATCGTGAGCCGATCACTGAAACTTCGACCCGAAAGAAAGAATCCCTATCGAATTGGATTAGGAATGGAAGCTGACTTTCATGTTGGGGTTGAAGGTGTTTCGCAAGCTATGAGAGGAAAGCCATCCATATTGGAGATAATACCCGTTGATGGACGTGTGAGCTATGGATGGATGTTTCCAAAGAAAGAACATCTCGCAATAGGGATTGCAGGTGCAAGTGTACATATGCATCCGTTGCGTCCGATCTTTGAATTGTTTCGACAGAAATTAGAATCTCGTATCGGACTTGAACTGATTCCTGATAAGAGGAGAACCTATTTCCTTGGTGGGGACGGGATCTTGGGCAAGAACTACACAAACCGAGCATTGTTAGTAGGTGACGCTGCGGGTTTTGTCGATCCAATGATGGGCGAAGGCATCGCTTATGCTATGCGGTCAGGTCAACTTGCAGCAAATGTGATTGATAAGTGCGTTCAGAATGATCATTATGAAGAGAAATATCTCATTGCATATCAGAAGCTCTGTAACGATGAATTCGCGGCGAATTTCTCAATGGCCGAATGGGCTGGTCTTAGAGGCACTTCATTTGCAGAATCCGTTCTGACTCATGCCCAAGATCTTGAAATGTCATCTGATATTTTAGCTTCATTGGCAAGGGGTGAGATCGGATATGCAGACATTCCACCTCTCGTCTTAAGAAAACTCCCTCGAGAGATTCCCAAACTCATACAACGTGTCGTTCAAGAACGAATGTTCAAGAATCATTGAAAAAACTCTTAGGTCGTTTATGTTTTCAACAACTCGGTCGTGGAAAATACATGAAAGCATTGACTGTCTTTATTATACTATTACTTACAGCACCGATGTTATTCTACTCAACTCAAGCTGACTATACCCCGACATTCAATGGGGAAAATGCCTACGACCATCTTATTGCTCAGTGTGAGATTGGTCCAAGACCTCCTGGATCTGATAATCTCACTGAATGTAGGGCATATATCGCAAATCAACTTGAGATTCTAGGTTGGACAGTGACATTACAGAATTTCACCTATATGGATACATCCTGCTCGAATATCATAGCGAAGTGGTCTCCCCAAGATTCCTCCTACTTTGTCGTGGGGGCCCACTATGATACTCGTCCACAAGCAGATCGAGAAACCGATGCTGTAAACAAAACGCTTCCTGTTCTTGGAGCGAATGATGGTGCAAGTGGGGTAGGTGTCCTACTAGAGTTGGCAAGAGTGCTGCCAGAGAGTTCTCGTACTGGGGTTGAGTTTGTATTCTTCGATGCTGAGGACTCTGGATACATTAATGGTTGGGATTGGATTGTAGGATCCACATACTATGTAGATCAACTATCAGAATCAAAGAAAATGAACATCACTGGGATGATTCTTCTTGACATGATTGGTGATACTAACCTAAGAATACCAAAGGAATCAAGCTCAACAGATAGTCTTCAAGATGAGATTTGGGCTATCGCTAATACATTAGGTCATGACGATGTTTTTGTAGATTCTCCAGGTTCCTCGGTTCTTGACGATCATCGTCCATTCCTAGAGGCTGGTATACCTGCAGTCGATTTGATACACACTCCTTTCCCTTGGACTTGGCATACATTGCAGGATACCCCCGAAAACTGTGATTCGGAGAGTCTTCAGATAGTAGGTGAGGTTATGGAAACATTTCTAGTCACTAGTTCCGGAACCTACACAATCGAACCCCCCTTTGATATCATAATCGCTATTGTGCTAATAGGAACCGTAGCTGTAGGTATCACATACTTGTTCTATCGTCGAAAATAGATGTTACACACTTTTTAACGCTAGAATTTGTATATATTGGTGTAGTCCGGTGAAATAATTTGGAGAAGCAAGTTCTATACAAACTAGCAGGAACTAAACCTCTGCCACTTACTAATATGGCTGTAAGTCCAAAGGGTAATAGGATTGCCTGTGGTACCAGTGATGCACGTATTCTCCTCATTAATTCAAAGACTGGCAAACCACTACGTTCACTAACAGGACATCTCTCCATGATATCCGCACTTGTTTTTACCCAAGGAGGATCGACTATACTCTCATC
>JAEORN010000267.1 GCA_016840825.1 Candidatus Thorarchaeota archaeon
CTTTAGGCGGTCCAATGCAAAAGCCCATGCCCAGCTGGGCCGCCCAAGTTTCTCTGCTTCGGCCTTATGCTGTTGGAAAGTACGCTCGTCAACAGCGCCTGTTTCGTAAAGCAACCTACCAGTCATGGTGGACTTGCCGTGGTCGACGTGTCCGACGACGACTAGGTTAAGATGCTCTTTATCTTTCTTGGACAAGGCATATTATCTCCTTATTCTATTTTAGCGAATCCCCTAAGAAAGGGAACCTGCTCGCTGTCACTTTGGGGGATGCTTTTAACGCTTTCGACAAGGCCGCTTGACCATAGCTTGAAAGCACTGGACTAGTAGGCTCTATTGGTCAGCATCATCATGATCGAACACTGGAGGAGTAGTATCTTCCGGATAGGTATCGGCTTCATCTTCCTCTTTGCTAACTAGGCATGCGATTAGACAACAGGACAGCGGGATATAAGATAGGATAATCGGTATGAATGTGCTGAAGGACTCAAATCCGAATATTAGTATGAGCAGCAGATAACCTACAAAGAAGAAGAGAAAGGGCATCAGCGCACAGTAGTACACTCTCTTCTCTATCGGTTCGGAATCGTCCTCTGCTGGCAATTCGGAGAGATTTCCAAGTCTTTTGATGAGATATCTCTTTACGAGCGCGCCAAGAAACCAAGGAATTGTCATGATGAGAAGAACCACTAGCAAAGGAACAATCTCAAAGGGATTGGCGATTAGAAAGCCATCAAATAGCGCACTTACAATGATATAGGGGAAAAAACTCACAGGAAACAGTAATAGCGTATATCTTCTTACACGTGGATGAGATGGCCCAAGGATATTGCTGTGTTCGAGGATAAATCCCCCGCAGAAGAATATTATCAACACTCCCAGAATACTGAAATCGATCTCCAAAGGCACAAAGACATTGGTAAGGGAGAATAAGAAAACAGTGATAATTATGGCAATCACTCCGTAAGCTTCATACCTAGACAGGTCCGGTAGTTCTTGTTCCAGCTCTATCACCTCGAATTCCTACAACGACACATCTACCATGTGCCCTGATGTCATAATCCTTTCGACAAGGCCGCTTGCCCATACGTTCAAGTGAGCGGTTTTCTCCACATGTTCATCTCTGCGCTTTGAACGAAACCTGCTGATAGCAGGAATTGATTCAGGTCATCGGATATATCGACCTCGACTGAGCAAGCAAGTAATGGTCCTTTCTTCCTCAGGCTCTTCATGCCCTCACAAAGCATCGCCTTTTCTAGGTCAAGTTTCTCGAAATCTGGAAGGACGCCCATTCCCTCGACCTCAGCAATCTTTGTGGATGGATCGAACCGATACATACAGAAGCCTACGAACTCATCATCCTCGGTTGTTGCGACAAGATGTAGGTCATGGTGGAAGAAATCGGCTTCTGCAAGGAATCGCATCTTTTCTAAGGTCATGTTCTCTCCACAATGTGTGAATACTGAGCCCACGACCTTGATGAATGCAGCATAGTCATCTTCTCCTCGGATAGATCGTATCTTGAAGCCTTCAGGAAGCTCGTATGCTGGTACGGGGGTATTAGAAGGGAACTCATAGTTGTACTCGTGAAGGCCCGTATCCTCATAGCCCATCTCGGTCAAGTGAGTGATTCGCTTTTGGTCCGAATCTACTGTGTACATGATGATGCGATTACGCACAATATTCGGGTTAGTCCGTTCAAGTTCCTCTATCTGAGCAAACAGGTCCTTCTCCATATCCTTGTATGAAGGGTGTATCTCGATGTGATAGTTACCAGCTGAACCTCGATGAGATACTGCAATGATTTCAGCATCTGGGTCACTTGATGCTCTCCAGACCTTGATGGTTTCATCATCAGCTGGTGAATAATCTAGACCACAAGGACCGCGTTTCTGATTCTCGACCTTCGTTGGAATCAAATAGTGAAGTGTGCCGTTCTTCATATAGACCTCTGAGAGAAATGCACGTACAGTATCCAAATCGTTCGTAAAGCTGAATGGATGGATGAATAGTTGCATAGTGACACCTCTTGACATGACCTCAAAGTATCAAATAAATACCATAACACCAAAGCAATTCTCCGGATGTTTTCGGTCTAGAAGGTGAAATCAATCTCTGATACATTCAAGCTGCGACTAGATAAGATTCAACCAAGCCAACTCTATATCAGTAGAGCAAAGTATGCAGAAGTATTGAAGCAGTTTGAATCAGAAGAAAGATTAGATCTCGAACCAATTCCAATCAAAGAGCTTGATGGTGAGCTTGTTTCGACAGATGGTCATACACGAGGCGTATTGTGGGTCCTGAAAGGATATGATGAGGTCGATTGTGTCTGGGAAGACCTTGAGATGGATTGGGAGGAATATCGTATCTGTGTCCAGTGGCGCAAGGATGCTGGAATCACATCGATGTATAACCTGAGAGATAGGTTCCTTAATCATGGAGTATGAGATTCTGTGGCTTGATCGCTGTCGTGCAATGCAAGAAGAACTGAAGAAGGATCGAGAGCTATAAATCCTGTTCGAGTTCTTCGCGTTCTTGTTTTTTCTGAATCTGATATCTGTCCCATGCATCAAGCCATTTCTTTGATTTCGGTTCATAAAATGAATCCATTCTCCGGGCTAAGAATGAACCCAATAGCCAAATCACTGTAAGTGTACCAATGATTGCCAAATATCCAAAATCGAGATAATATGTGACTGGTCTGGTTCCTGTCGCGAGATTGATAGCAATAGTGAGGCCAGAGAATCCGAGTGGGAGTAACACAGGTTTTGCAGTTTGACTTCGTGGAGGGATTCTTGGTGGTCTGGCATCTGGAGAAAAGAAGAAACCTAGGAGAAATGTAGCTGAAATCAAACAAACTAGAAGAACAGATACTGCTAGTATATCTTCTAGGTAGAATATGGAAACAAGTATTGGAATATTCAAGAACATGGTAATAATGAACGCCTTTGGCCGCCCTTGCAATACCACGACCTCGATTCGAAGTAGTATTCCAAAAGGTCATAATGTTATCGGAGTTCTAGAATCCGCGGATGATTTTACTAGAAATGACTGTCTTCGCTCAACGAGCCTTTTCTGGAACATACCCCCACTCTTGAACCCATTCCTTGATCGCATCCATGACCGGTATGAGTCCCATACCTCGAGGGGTCAACGAGTATTCGATACGGGGTTGTATCTCCGCGAATGCCTCTCTCTTGAGAATCTCAAGCTCACAGAGCTCATTCAGTCTATCTGTCAAGGTCTTTGGACTGCCATTGAACTCCTTCTGAAGGGCGTTAAATCGAACGGGTTGATCATAGATGATGATCCTTGGGATGTCCAAAGTGTGCTTCTTCCCGATGATGTCGTATCCTTGCAGAACCCTAGATTTGACCCTTGGGAAATGCATAGATTCTGTGATATCTTCCTGTCATTGATGATTGTGATATATACGTCAGTAGGTTTGAAGTTCTATCTGAAGCAAAAAAGAGTAGGAAGAGCCTTTGCAGACATTCTAGTAACTACCATCTGCATTAGCTCGTTAGGTATAATCATCTACCTTGGCTAGATTCAGGAATCCTATTTGTTTGCTAGATCCACGATCCAGTTTCGGACTTTCTCCGAATCGCGGTAGTCTATCACTTCGGGAAGCTCTTGTCCTTCAGGTAAGTTCTTCCTAACAATACCTTGAACAAGCTTTCTAACCAGAAAGTTGTACTTCTTGAAATCGAACATACCACCAAAGAGACCTGTTGATACAGGAGTGATCTCAGGATATTGTGCAGCAATCTTGTCGAGATATGCTGCTTGTGCATCGTTGCACAAATCAGGGTTACCTGCATCCCCGCAAACCACAAAGAGCGCGACCTTCGTATTTGAAAGCTCCTCAATGTTTTCTTCCATGAATTTTCGAGGTTCCTTGGTCCATTGACCTGCTGCTATACCACTTCCTATGACAATAATATCATAATCTGATATAGAAGAGGAGAGATTCTCTTTCTTCAGGTTGACTGCATCAACAGTTGCACCTGCTTCTTGAGCGGCATTGACCATTTCCTCTACAATTCCGGTAGTCGTTCCATATCTTGATCCATAACATATAGCGATGCGTTTCATCTATATCACAGAGGATAGAAGAAGACTAGAACAAAACCCTTTCGGGATTCGACTCTTGCATGATACGGAGTAGAGTTTCAAGTTCTCAAGAGGAATCCATCCCTCTGTACCGTCTTTTGCACGAACCCACCCCCAACTTGCGACTTCAAGTAATATCGTAATCTCTTGTCCAATATCAACTGATATCTCGAACGAGTTGTAGTTTCGAATCGCTTTATACATTCCAGGCTTGTGAAGTTGGGATAGATATGCCTCTGGCACCCATGCAGAGAGGCCAGATTCATTCGTGCACCAGAGCCAACCACTCCACTCAGTCGCTCTTCGTTCACCTCGAAGAATCTCACCTGTTTTCATCGTAAGGACACTTGCTGAGTCTGGCCCATGTGCCTTAATCACTTGTCCAATTTGCATATGCAGACACCACTAGACATCTTTCTCAAAATTCTCAGATTAAGGTTGTACAAAATTATATTTCTCGAAATTGACGAGTGGTCTGAGGACATATGATAGAGAAGGAATGAATTTTATCAGGAAAATGCACTCTGTTTTGTCATGTACTACGGAGAACTTGTATGCTTACGCTCTTTGGAGCTGGCTGACTTTGACGACATCATGCAATTTCAGAACGATTGGAATCTCCGTAGATGGGCAGGTGTTCCATTACCGAAATCACATCGAGCTATAAAGGAGTGGCTTGAGATCGCATCTGGGGCACATCCTTGGCGTGATGGTACCATGTCCTTTGCAGTAGTTGATAAGAGAACTAACGAATTCATTGGAATCACGAGATTCTATGATGTGAAAAGTCCACATCATAGGGCTTCCCTTGGGCTTGCAATCCACAATCCAAACAACAGATCGAAAGGATATGGTACAGATACTACTAATGTCATGCTATGGATTGGATTCAATGTGCTGGGGCTGCACAGCATGTATCTGGATACAATGGAGCATAATGAACATGCAATTCATGTAGCAGAAAAGACTGGTTTCAAGAGAGTAGGGATGTTTCGAGAAACCGAGTTCATAGATGGTGAATACAAAGGATTGGTATACTTTGACATTCTGAAAGATGAGTTCTTTGAGAGGTATCCACCAGGAGTTCCAATTGGATTGCCTGCCGAATAGAGATGTAAAAAGAAGCGGCGTGCTTACGTTGCTTCCAACGCAAGCACATCATCAACTGTAAGTTCCTGTCCCTTGCGGGGCTTTGAGGACTGTACTGAGTGGAATTTCTTCTCCTCAGCCTTGAACCATGGGTAGGGATGTCTCATTGAGATTTACCTCCGGAAGTAAGCTTGAGTGATAGCCTTGGTGGAGATCTGGGCCTTAGGAGCCTTGGATACTTTCGCGAGTGCCATAGTGATTACCTCACAACAGTTGCGTAAGCGTAGCCTACTGCTTTGGTCGATTGGACCTGTCTGTTCTTCTTCACAAATTCAGTTCGGGTATTAGTTGCTAGAGCCATGATATTTCACAAGGAATACCACTCAGATTTAGTATATATACCGAAGCCACAAGATAGGGTCACAGAATAAGGTCACAACATGTGACTATGAAATCCATAGAAATTAGTTAACATCAGATAAGTTCTCAATAGATAGCACCGAGATCTAGCATTGCGTCTAATTAGTTCCAGATTATCCTCAATCGGTCATGTAATATGCAGAATTCTCTAACTCGAAGATGTGAAAACCATGAAATCTACAAGACTTGCGGGAGTAGTAGTTGCCATTGCTCTTTTCATAATATGGATTCTGGTTGATATGACCTATTTTCCATCAATTACTGAAAACCTTGGTTATCCTGTTTTCGAGCTTGTAGCCTACGGATCATGGTTTGTGGTCATCCTTATCATTCTCGTAATACTATCCATTACAGGGAACATTCCAACCAGACAAAGAGAATAATAGATACCGTCCACTTTGCATCAACATTGTCATCCTTTCAAAACGGTGTGAACGAAGATGTCTATGAGAGAGAAAGTCTGTATCGTAACAGGAGCAAATTCAGGTATTGGGAAAGAAACTGCGTTAGGCCTTGCTAAGGAAGGCGTTTCACTAGTTATGCTAGTAAGAAATCCTGAGAGGGGACAAGAAGCTAAGGACTACATCATAGCTGAATCATCTAACGAACATGTTGACATGATGGTTTGTGATCTATCTAGTATGGCAGAGATTCGAAGATTCACAGTAGAGTTCTCACAACGATATAATCGATTGGATATTCTAGTCAATAACGCAGGTGCTGTGTTCTCCAAAAGAGAGGTGACCATAGATGGGTTTGAAAGAAGCCTGGCGGTAAATTACCTGGCTCCTTTTCTACTGACTCATGAGCTATTGCCTTTGCTAAAATCTAGTGCACCCTCTAGAGTCATCAATCTAACTTCAGGGCTTCACTCCCGAGGCAAGGTCAATCTTGATGACTTGCAGAGCAAGAACAAGTACAAGCGGATGGAAGCATACCAAAGCTCCAAGCTCATGGTCCTACTTTTCACATACAAGATTGCAAGGACTCTTGATGGAACTGGTGTGTTCGTGAACGCGGTTTCTCCTGGATTCGTTGCTACAAATCTGGGGAGAAGTTCTGGCAGCAGATTATCTAGCATAATGTTTGGGATGATGAAACCGTTCCAATTGACTCCTGTAGAAGGCGCTGAAACCTCTCTTTATGTTGCAACATCTCCTGAATTGGATGGTGTGTCCGGCAAGCATTTTGCAAAATGCCAAGAGAAGGAAACTGCTGAGGTATCCTATGATATTACACTTCAAGACGATCTTTGGGAACAAACGATACAGATGCTGGGTTTGTAAATGGGTTTTTGTGCATGCCAAAGAATCCTTAAGTGAACAAATCAATAATTAACTATAGTTCATATGGGGTCTTTATATGAGTGAGATAAAAGAATCAATAGTACATTCAACCCTTGTACGAGCAAGTCCTGAATCCGTCTACGACGCGATGACTACTGCCAAAGCATTGGATGGATGGTTCACTTCTGGTGCTGAGGTGATACCAAAGCCAGGTGGTCATATCAAGTTCCGATGGAAGGATTGGGGTGCAGATAAGGCAACCTCAGAAGATGGAGGTCCGGTGGTTGAAGCTGAACGTCCCAAGCGTTTTGTATTCAAGTGGTTTCCAGCTGGAGATAGCTATAGTACAACAGTAGAGATGGATTTTGAACCTTCTGAAGAAGGAACGATAATTCGCCTCAAAGAGTATGGCTACAGGGATGATCCAAAAAGCGTGAGAGCTATGCTCGCCTGCGCTACAGGATGGGGTGAAGCCCTAACATTACTCAAATTCTATGTGGAACATGGACATCGATACTAGAAGTGATTGCAAAAACCTCTTGAAGAGCCATAGCTGTGATACTATCGACTGATATGCAGAATCAGAAAGAGCTTAGAAAAGAAGCAGAAGAAATCATGGATAGATTGAATCTTATCGAACTTCTTAGTCGATATGGTGAAACGCGAGTAGTTGGAAGTGTTGTCCTGGAGCTCATTGTGAAGCTGGATTTGGATATTCATGTATATGTCACTAGTTATTCGTTGATAGATGCATTGAACATGGTCTCAAATGAACTGCTAGATTCTCCAAGGATTGATGAGATTAGAATCTCTGACTATCGACCAAGAGGCGTAAAGATTGGTATCGACAAGTGTATGGGGCCTTCAGGCAATTGGACAATCGATATCTGGCTAACCAATGATCGTTCGGCTACAGCATTCGATAGAACAGAAGAACTTCTTCCTGAACTCACCTCTGACAGGAAACAAATCATTCTATCCTTGAAGCGATATTATCATTCTCTTGGAAGGCTACATGATGGAATAAGCTCTGTAATCTATAAAGCGGTTCTAAATGGCATAAGTGATGTAGATAGCTTTGAAGCAAGTTCAGAGTTTCTTGAATACCTAGAATCCGATGAGAGAAGGGACTCAAAATGACAGTGAAATTCAACAGATCAGGTACGGAATTATTCCTAGAAAAATTGGAGATCTTGGCACAGGGGAACGCATTATCTCAACAGGATATCAACGCGATTATGGGAAATCGTGTTGTGGATATCTGGATTAAAGCATATGAGTCGTGGATACCAGATGCAAGAGCTGATTTTGAGAGAATTCTAGCTAACCTACAAGCAGAATCACCAGAGAATCTTAGTGACTGGGGGACTCATATAGACAATGGTATACGATCTGCGATTGAGAACTTGGAAAAAATGCAGGCAAGCCTTGCCCTTCTTTCGGAGTTCAACTGGCCACAAGCAGAGTGGTATGCCCTCAAGTTTCTTCCAGAAAGCACTCAGATAAATGTGGAGGTATTTGCTACAGTTGACGGTTTCAATGGTGGTATGTTTAGACCTGGGAAGGTCTTCATCTCTCTCCTCTATATGAGTCCTTCAATGCTTGATGCCAGCAATTTCAGTCATGAGTTTCATCATAGCGGTTTCGATTTCTGGTGGAAGAAGACTCCATTCTATGTTAGATACAATGAACAGAAAGATACAGCGGAATACTGGGCTCTCAGGCTATTCGAGTATCTAATTAGTGAAGGGTTGGCGAATGCCTTCTGTTCTCCCACAGCGATTGAGAAGGTGGATGGAGATTCAGAGTGGATACTTGCGCATAATGAGATTATACAGGAGTACGAAGATCGATGGGATGAGTTCCATTCTATGTTGGATGAACTCATCCGTAGAATCGCTTCAGGAAACATTGTGAATATCAAAGAGGAATACGATGGATTTACGATGGATATGTCAGGGAGAGGACATCCAATAGGTCATTTCTTCTCTGGACGGATGATTAGGGAAATGGATAGATCTCGGATGGTACAACGTGAGCAAATCATCAAGCTTGTGAGAGAGCCATTCTCGTTCTTCAACCTCTACAATACGGCTGCAAAGGAGAGGGGATTGAAGGAGTTCTCAAAGGACCTCCTTCAGAATCTAGATTCACTTATAGCGAAATTGGCAGATAGGTAGTTGTGAGATAATTGCCATTCACTCCTTTCCATTTTGGACCTGCCTTACTTGCGGGGATGATTCTATTCCCCTTTTTCGATATTGCAGCTCTTATGATATGCTGTGTGATTCTTGACATAGAGCCGCTTCTAGTCTTGGTCCTTGGGCTTGGAGGTCCATTACATGGTATAGCTCATACGTATCTTGTTGCAACCATAGTCGCTATCATCGTAAGCGTGGTTCTCTGGATCCTGCGAAATCCTATCTCCTCTTTCATCTCGATATTCGGAATCGAGCAAGAGCCAAAGAAAAATCGGATTCTCGTTGCGAGTCTATTCGGGACCTATTCTCATGTCTTTATGGACTCCTTCCTCTACTCTGAGATGAACCCATTCTTTCCGATACTTGGAAATCCATTCCTTGGATTACTCGCCTCTAGTATGATCTATCAATTCTGTGCCTATTGTGGAATCATAGGTATCTTACTCTTCTTTGTCCGATTCTGTATTATGACCAAAAGAGATTCGACTATCGGTAGCGAAAATCCCTAGTAGAAGACGGAATCTTACTGTGTATTGTGCTATACTGTATATTGCACACCCCACAAGCTTTATATAGAAATGATGTACAGTACTAAGTAACGCACAGTATAATGTGTTACATGATAAGGTGTATCGTACAATGATAAGTGTTCAAGGAAACGACAATTATATGGGTGGTGAACCATGAGTTCAGAGTCTAAGAAGGCACTCGAGGAATTCGAGCGCTGGAGTAAGGAAGTGAAGCGAGGGGCGGCCTCATTGGCTATCCTTGCGGTCCTTGAGGACGAAGAAGCTTATGGTTATGAGATTGTGAATCAGCTGAGCTACAGAGTATCGTTCTTGCAGCTTGAGCAAGGAACAGTCTACCCCCTACTGAGACGGCTAGAACAGAGAGGTCTCTTGAACAGCCGATGGGATCAGAGCGATCCTGCAAAACCAAAGAAGTACTATCGTCTGACCTACGACGGTAAGAGAGCTTTGGACATGATGATGGAAACATGGTCTGTGCTATCAGAAGAAATGAACAAACTAAGTAAAGGAGTTGAAGCATAAATGGCAGACAAGCCTATCGATTTGATTGAGAAATATCTGGAACGTGTGCAAGTATACCTACCACTTGGTAGCGATGAGATACTTGCTGAAATAAGGACCCACCTTATTGAAGAAGCTGAGAACCTTGGGGGTGGTCATTTGACCCATGGCTCAGCTATGCTAGCTGTTGAGCGGTTTGGTGATCCGAAAGATGCAGCCAATGAATGGGCGGGAACCGGCAAGAAGGTCGGACCTGTACCAGCAGAATATACTACTCCCTTGGTGAAGATAGCATTGACCCTGATAGCTCTTGGTGCGGTCTTCATAGCTGGAGCAGCAATCGTGAATGCTGCAGTTCCCGGTTTCTGGGAGATGGTCGACTTTGGCTGGAGCATTGGAATGATGGTAATAATGTCACTTCTCTATGCTTTCATGATCATTGGAGGACTATCATATCTGGACAGCAGAGGCAAGCCTCCCACTGAGAAGACCACATTGGAAAGCGTTCTGGGTGTCGCAACTGGCGCATTCAAGCCAAAGCCCAGGTCTGATGCTGGCGCGGGATTCTTCTTTGGAATAATCTTTGCAGCCTTCATATTCTCTCCATTCGTCCAGAACATCCTCACAACAGAGGCATTATTCTTCGTAAACCTCTTTGCGACCCTCCTATTTGCGGAAGCCATTGTGAACCTGATGTTCTTCCTGTTCGGTGAGAACAATGTGAACCTCTCATTCGAGGCCATCGTTGGAGTTGCTTGGATCCTTCTCTCCATGTTTCTGATCAATCTGGCATTCCCATTGACAGGATTCTACAACAACACAAATGGTGTTTGGTCCTTCATGTCCTTCGAGGAACTATTTCAACTAGTTCCTGAATTGGAGATATTCCTACCACTCAATCTAATCTGGGTCTTCGTGGTATTCATCATCGTCATAACCAACCTCTGGACGGTTCTCATGGCATTGATGAAGATTCCAATGTACCGCCAAGCTGGCAAGAGCTGGTGGTGGCAAGGTGAATGGGGTCAGAAGCGCTGGAAGAAGTACCGAAAGAAGGCCAATCGACCAGCTGAAACAGTCAGAGAGGATGGTTACTCTTCTTCTAACTACTAATCTAGACAATGGGAGCACTATTCTGCTCCCTCTCTCTTTTTATTGATAATTTCCATCGAAAATGCTCTAATCTATTCAGTTTTATCTCAAAGGATTGTCTAATACTTGGATAATAATGAGATTGCACTGGCGGGCATCAATCATCCTTGCAGTTGTGGTCTTACTGGCCTTACCGTATTCTATAGATGCCTATCCAGTATCTACCAATACATCACTAATGAGTTCAGAAATCTATGAGTCACAGGAACTGCTGACTGACCCCTTGTTGACAATTGAACCTGAATATTCTGTTGAAGGATCAAGTCATGAGTTTTCGTTTAAGTACAATGACTCTTCATCGAATAATAACGATGGCATTGTTTCGCTGAATTGGACTCATATCCCGGGCACGGAGCTAGTCTTTGAAACAAGTGGAATTGCACCAGAGTGCCAAGAATTCGTTTATTTCTCTCAGGAGTTCACATGGGATTTGAATACATTACCTTCAAGTCTGAATCTATCACTGAGATATCAAATAACTAGAAGTGACAGCTTCTTAACTCAGTATTCGTCAGGATTATACGAAATAAGATTCTGGTTCATTCACCCAGACGGAATATGGCAGGAAATTACGCGATTTGGAGGACGTCAGGACTCCTATAGATTGAATTCTCACGCGGTCTCATGCATATATTTCGAAGATCTGTTTGAGAAACTTATGATTGGAAATGATCATGAAGCCCTACCTGCGGCGAAACTGGCAATTGGTCTAGTCCCAACTTGGCGATTTAGAAATGATAATGGTATTCCGTTGTGGAGAGAATTCAATGGGTCAGTTATACTAGATATTACAGAGATGAGCTTGCGCGCACTTTACAGACGAGAAGATATGATAGTTGAAACAGAGATGCCTGTATTCAATAATTCGTGGCAAGTCAGTAGTTCAGATTCTTTCAGAGATTCCTTTATGGCTTCTGATGATAGTCTATATGTACTTGCAGTAGAAGATTTAGTGGGTATTGGATTAGGATCGACCCTAACCCGGGTTGGATTACGTGGAGAAGAGATTTGGAGAAAGACATGGGCCGCATCTGAAAGATTGCTAGTACATTCAGTGGCTGCAACTACAAGTATTGTCTATGTCATAGGAACGAAATATGGACTCGGAGCAAGTTCCGATGTCGGGCTTTATGCCTTGGATATCAATGGTAATCCCCTATGGAATACAACTCTTGATTATTCAGCAAGTGATTATCCCGGTGATGTGGGTATCAATTCGAATGGTGAGATATTCATAGGAGTTTCAACTACACTTTCTCCAGAGCGAAATGTTCTCATAAAACTAGATAGCGAGGGGAAAATATTGTGGGATGTATTCTTTGGGGCCACTCAATGGGATCGAGTACAAGATGTTGAGGTTTGCAAGAATGGGAATATATACACACGAACTGAGGTTCTTCTCTCTCTGTGGAATGATGATGGCGAAAGCCTCTGGTCCTTGCGAGGGTATTTTGATGATGCATATGCACTTACCAATGGAGATGTATTGACAACGCATTCTACATTGGATGGATTAGTTAATCTGACCAGCCATGATATGGCTGGAATCAAAAAGTGGTCCTCCTCCTATGAAATAGAATACACACAGGACTGGAGAGATTTAGTTACTATCTCATCAGCCATCGATGGACCTAATGATACTATTATCGCGCTCCTTTGGATATATGGATATCATCCAGGGCGTCTTCTTTTGCATCTCGATGATAGTGGCAATCAATTGCTTAATAGAACACTTTCTTTCAGCGAAGATTTGCATGATATTTATGATATTCCCCAGTACTACGATATGTACATAGATTCTAAGGGACTACTCTATTTGATTGGAGCATATCTGGATAGGGATTTGGATTATTCAATAGTTGTTGGTGTGTATGATTTTGATGGAGTTGTTGTGAGAATGACAAACTCCGCCCTCATCAATTCCTCGATTGCAGTTGCACTTGTGATGGTAGTAATAATCAGTTTCGAATCGAAAAGGAAACTCTCCTATTCATGAAGACAGTATCCTCCATTCAATAATAGGCATGAACAAGGGCGAAATCTAGTGTTTCTTTCATTTTCTATTCCTAGTATTCATCATCTAATCTTCAGACGTGAAGCCTTTTTGAAGTGAATTGAAGTTTCATATGCCTTTTTTGATAAAATAGAGCTCTATAATTGCCTTTTACTTCCTGAATTTAGTAGAATTCTTAACCATTGTTATATATAATCTAGAGAACTCTTTCTTGGTGATTCAATGAAGAAGCACGCTTTAATTAATCAGGCACTCCTTGTGATGCTGCTATTTCTTTTGATGTCATCAGTTGCCAGCGTGAATGCGCAGACTTCTGGTGGCAGTGATGATGATAACGACGACGATGATGATGAAAGCACCACAACAGAAACTGAGCACGAAGACGAGGTCAACGATGAAGGAAACGATGATGATTCGAACGATCGAGAACTTGAGATATATACTTCAGCGACGTATGCTGAAGTGAAATCCAAGCTCGAATCGGGCATGAATGAGAATGTCTTCAAGGTAGAAGTAAGTACAGGTTCCGATGGTCTGGAATTCAAGGTATCCTACGAGGAAGAGAATTCAACAGTAGAAACTGGACGTGAGTTCAAGGTGCAGTTTTCGGAGCTTATAGAGTTCATGGATGAAAATGGGAACGGAGTCTATGATGACGAAATTGATTCAGATATCCAAACCCTCAACCTAGCAAGCTTTGATCCAATCCAGTACACCGTCGAGAACGGGACAACTGGTCAGATACACACATTCGATGTGACGACCACAGACGGCATCTTTACTGCAAGGTTGTATGCAGTAGGTGATTTCACCGAGATCAACGGAACAATAATTGCTCCCAGTCAGGTGAAAATCGATGTTATCATTCGTGACTTCAACTTCACAGATGATAATTCCTTACTAGCTTTGAATGTGAAGCTTGAAGCAGAAACTGAAACCGAGTTCGATACCGATACCGAGGATGAACAAGATGGCAGAGCTTCTGATGAAGCTGAGGTTGAGGTCTTGATGACTGACTTTCCTGGATTCTTCTCATGGAAGGAAACCGCAGAGATTGATGGAGTTACTTATGCAGTCAACTCAAGTATCCATGAAGTAGATTCCAATGAGCAGAAAATCTACCTTAACTATCCTCAAGGAAATGTGATAATTCATGATCCTAAGTTAGGTTTCGAGAACATTCTCATGGATCCTAATGTAATACCTTTGGTTGACATCCTTGCGGACAATTATGTACCTCTTATAGCGGTTGCCGCTATAGTTTCGATTGGTTTAGTGGTCATTATCAAGAGAAGGACATAGATTGACAGAAATCTTGGAGACACCTTTCTCCAAGATCCCTTTCTTTTTCTACATGGTTACTAGTCTAATAGATGACTGTATAATTTTTCCAAATTGTCAGCTTTCTCATAGAATCCATATTTTCTCCAACCATTTGCACTCAGTCGGAGCAATTTAGCAGCTTCTTCAAAATACTTGGGATTTCCTAGACGTTCCCAGCTCTTTGATAGCACTCCAATTAGAGAAGAGCCAGTCACAGCAACCTCATAGTCATATTTCTGGGGATTTTGTACAGCAACACGATTGAGGGCAGTCACCACTTTCACTGCTCTTTGAAGATCCCGCTCACTGAACATATCAGCCGCATAGGACGTGTGGTACGTAACAGCCATTATGTCATCTCTACATACCACACCATGTGAAATGAACCATTCCTGAACCTCCAGGGACCGAAGAACACATTCTGAGAAGATGGATTTTCTAATGTCTTTAGAGAGCAAGTTGTAAGAAAGTGATGCTAGGGATGTTAGTATATTTCCAGCATTGGTTGCATACATATCGGGAGAGGATTCCCGAGATTCCTCAATTGCTGCTATATCTGTAGTCTTCATTGCTAGGTAGTGGAGAATAGCAGATTCTTCTCTGAACGCCTTGGCTCTAGTTAGAATTGGTCCCAATGCATTGAGAACTACATAGATTGAGAACCTGACCCTATTCTTGGCCCATTCTCTACCGGAAATATCGATGATATCATGCAGAAATGCACCGATTCTTTCCATATGCGTTTCTCGTTCCTTTCCTGTAATTAGATAGTAATATTCAGCATTAGCTACACCTAGACTTTGAAAGACGCTATCTATGGTGTGTGCAAAGACAGGAAGATCATCATGAAGTAGACCTCTGAAATAGCTGAAGTAAAGCTCAATAACTTCAGCCAAGACCTCTTTTCGCTCAGCAATAGTCAAAACGGGTGATTCAGATAATGCTGTCAGCAGAGTGATATAGTTCTGTAATTGTAGTGATGCACGAAGAGCAAGCCCCTTCATCCCTTCACTCTTTCTCAATCGCTGCACCAAGCCTTTTTTCAAGACTTGTCGTATTTGCTCAAGAATTCCATCAATGCGGCTCTTATAGAATCCAATTGTATCCTTAAAATCATCATAACTGGAAACAGAATACAACTTGTCAAAGATAGCGTCTCGATCAAGTATTGAGAATATATATGCACGCGCTATCGGAGAGATGTCTTTGAGATGGTCCGCAAGTCTGTTTGCGAAGTCAGGTAGGAGGGATATACGTACATCAATGAACAAGAAAGAGTACAGAAGACTTTGGTCGGTCTTGGCAAAATCAAACTCTTCTGCAGCTGCACGAAAAGCTGCTGTATATTCGGAGCTGGGCATCTCACCTGAAAGGAATCCAACGATTGCTCGTCCAACTCTGCAATAGGCATCATCACCCTGAATCTTCATAGCAATCTGCTTCAATTCCTCAATAAGTGGAGCGCTAGTACTTGACATAGACCGAGACAACTGTCCCATTTTAACTGTGAAAATTCGAGCTATGTCGCTATCTATATCACGACTAGCTGCACATGCACGATCATATTCACCATGTAATGCAAAACCGAGAGCGTCATCTAGTGATGGAGTGGTTCTTTCAGTCAATGCTTTCCAACGTGGACGCAGGTCGGCACTATCCAGTCGTTTCTCTAACACCTTTATCATTGAATCCAGATGTGAGTCAGTTCGAATTGCATCTAGGATAGGCTCCCATGAGAATGCAACAATCTCTGATAACGAAAAATCTAGCTTGTCACGGATATACATATCGAGAATGCTGTTTGTTAGTACAATATGAGTGTCATTAGCCGTTCCATCAGCCGGAGGAATTTCAGAGCTGTCAATCTCATCAGCAATAATCCGAATTAGGGTATCCATGTAATCCTCAGCTTTAGTGACGAGAGCGACAACCGTGTAGCATTTCTTTGACTCTGTGACGATCAACGTGTTATCTTTGAATGCTAGCTGTCTTACTTCACCACTATCCATTGCATCACACAGGGTTTTAGCAGCAGAAACCAATGCTCCTATGATCATATCACTTTCAGTTTCAACATAACTTCTGATAACGACTGGCACGCCGCCCTCAGTAAGTACCCCAAGTAATCGAATCATAAGAACATCAATCAATTAGTGTTTGTCTATCTACAATCATGGTACGAGAAAAGGATTCTGGATATGGTCTATATTTACACTTATCACTCTATCCGGACAACCTGGGTCGAACAAGCTCATTAACAGCGACTATGAATAGTTTGAGTTGCTGTTTCGCTCGCTCCAAATCCTCTTGACTTCCATGACAAAGTACTGGAAGTTCATCTGTAGCAAAAGCATACATAACCGGAGGGAGTGTTCGAATATCAACTTCGATCTTTCCATCTTGATATGCCTTCATCGCAGAATCAACTGCATCTGAGAAGGTTTCTTGCATGGCAGTCACATCTGGGCAAGCTCCGACATTCTCTATCATCTCAATGAGAGCTTGGCATATATCTAGCATCTCCTCGATCGGATTTTGATTCATAGTATTGCACCTCCCTTTGTTTTCATATTACTTTCCATTTGACATCAATTGAAGGTGATGGAATGAACAACAAGCTGCGTGGGTATTATTCATTATATACAAAGTAGGATTACACTCAAATGGCGTGAAATGACAGAACCAAATGATGAACAATACAAAGAAGTTCAGTTTGCACCTCCACAGGAGCTGAAACTGAGTCGGATTGAAACGGAAGGTTACATTCTCGATATTGGTGGGGGAGGAGAAGGAGTACTTGGTCAGCTTGAAGGAACCCGAGTTGTTGCTATTGATATACGAAAAGAAGAGCTTGAAGAAGCAAAGGTAGGGAAATATCTTCGAATCGTCATGGATGCCACAGACTTGCAATTCCTAGATTCCAGTTTCGCCACCGTGACAGCTTTCTTCTCTATGATGTACATGAAAGAGGAAACCATGATTCAAGTGTTTCAAGAGATATATCGAGTTCTTGCATCTGGTGGTGAGTTCTGGCTCTGGGATTTGATTATTCCAAAGCAATATGATGATAGCAAGAAAGTCTATGCAATAATGCTCAAAATCCTTCTTCCAGATCGGGAGATAGGAACAGGATATGGATGTCCTTGGACGGATCGAGAACAAAATGTGACATTATTCAAGAAGATGGGAACTGATGTTGGACTTAAGCTAGTGGAAGAAGTAGTTAATGACACTACATTTTTCCTCAAGTTTCGAAAGGAATAGAATGAATAATATGAAACCAACTTCATCCAGCTACGACATAATTTGAGAATACTCATACAAATCATGTCACTAGATATATTCTAACTAAATATTGCCTCTCTTTCGAGTAACCGTTAATAGGTGCTTTATCGTTCATTCTTGATGCGCATACGCAAGGGATGATCTGACTATGTGTGAATGGTGCTTCAAACATGGCTATGGTGCAAAATGGTATGAGAATGCAAGATTGTATTCGAATGATCTAGCTGACGAGATTCAAGCTAGAGATTATCTAGAGGAACAATGGCAGAATATGGAAACCCTCTTTATCAGAAAGATTCTTGGATTCAATTCTATCGGACTCGGATATAAAATGCAGATGCCTATCATTGGAAGAGTAATTCGATGGGCAGTAGAAAGGCAGATCCATAGTGAGAGTCCAAAGAGAAATCCAGTACGAGCTGACGGGCACTTCGGTCAAGTGATCCCGATGGAGGACGCTCAACATATTCTAGGTAATCTTGCTGCAGAGCCAATCCTGAAGAACTACTGCTTGTGTCGGTACATGCAGAGAGGTGTGAAGGATGCAGTATGCATCAATTTTGGACAGCTTTCAGAGATTATTGCGAAACACGATCGATACATCCCGAAGGACGAGAAGTATTGGTTGACAAGAGAGGAGGCGATTGAAGCCTTGGAGAGGCATAACAAGAAAGGATATGTCGCATCCGTCTGGTTCCAACCTGTTCCTTACATTAATGCGGTCTGCTCCTGTGAGAGTCCCGAATGTGGTGGTCTTAGACTAAGGAATGATTTTGGTCTAAGGACTGTGTATAAGGGAGAGTATGTCATCGATATTGACATCGATAAGTGCCAAGGCTGTCAGAGTTGTGTGAAGATGTGTCAGTTCAATGCCTTGCGATATCTCCCCTCAGTGAAACGAGTCATTGTTGACCTTGACAAATGCTTTGGATGCGGGGTATGTAGGCACGCCTGCAACCATGATGCGTTGAACTTGGTCCCACGAGAATCTGTGCCAGGACAAGCAGGTAGGTACTGAGGTGATTTTAGATGGTAAAAAAAACCAAAATCAAGATAGACCACTCAAAATGTGGAATAAACGTGAGTACCGACCCAAGAGATTGTAGAAAATGTCTCTTTGTATGTGATCCCGCTGTCTTTCTCCTGCATCCGACACTTGAGGAGCATCCCGACCCACACAATCCAGACAAATGGATTATAGATGCAATCTGGCTCTCAAAGTGTACCGGATGTATGAAATGCGTGAGTGCATGTCCTGAACAGGCAATACAGGTCTTTCCTGGAGATTCATTGGCAATAATGAGAGGCATTTAGGATCTACGACTTCAAGGTTGTAATAGGTCTTGATTGAAGTACCACTATCTGATCACTCATAATGCTCCATTCAATATCTTGAGGACCTCCCATCTTATCCTCAATCTCAATTCCTAGCTCAACAAGTTCCCTCAAATTATCATTTGATAGCACAAAGGTCTCTCTCTTTTCGAGCAGAGTATCTTTTCTCAATGTGCATCCATTTCCTTGGACAAAGGTCAACTCTTTGCTTCCAAGGATTCTGCTAATTGGCACCTTTGTTTCTCTATCCACGACATAAGTATCAGGGACCACTTTTCCTCCTACTAGTGCTTCTCCAAGTCCCCATGTCGCTTCGATTAGCATTTGATCCCTACTGTTATCTATCACATTAGCAGTGAATAGGACTCCAGATATCTCTGCATCAATCATCTCTTGAACGACCACGCCCATAGAGATACTGCTCATTTGTATTCCCATGGTCTTCAGATAGATTGCTGATTGTGGCGAGATAGTAGATTGCCAGACTCTTTTCACTGAGGCAAGAAGATCGTCAATTTCTTGGATGCATAGATAGGTTTCCGCTTGACCCGCAAATGAGAACTCTCCACTATCCTCAATTGAAGCGGATGACCGAACCGCGAATCCGTGTTTAGAATGAGTATTGCTCTGAAGTTTGGAGAACATCTCTCTCAATTCTTGAACCATCTCTGCTGGGAGCTCAGAATGTAGAATGACAGCTTGTAGGTTGGTAGCAATCTCAAGGATATCTTCGAACTCATCTGTATTATCTAACTTTAGCATCAACTCAGTTGCTTCAGGGATACTATCAAGCATCTGGCGATAGTAATATCCTGAGATAGCAAAACCTCTGGGAATGTGAAATCCGTGAGTATGAAGCTTTGAGAGATTTGCAGCCTTACCTCCATAAATCTGGATTCCATTTGGATGAATTTCGTTAAGATTAAGAATATATCTGGTGGACACTTCTCTCACCATACTATTCAATCACATATAGTGCACCCTGTACACCATCTTCGTGTTTTATCATGACTCGTTTTCTATCTAATGCAGATGGGTCATGGATATTAATCCCCATAAGTGCCGGAATCTCAAATTCTCTAGTCACAATTGCCAAATGGGACCCTAAAGCACCGGTCTGACATACCACACCTGCTAGTTTGGGGAGAACAGGAGCAAGAAAAGTAGTGCCTGCATCATCAACAAGGACGATTTTTCCATCAGGTCCTTCTTTGAGGAGCTGAATCACTTCCTGCACGGATGTGATGTATCTTATTTCGCCCTCGGTATCAAGTTTCAGGGAGATTAGTCCTTCTGCGATTCTCTCCATAGGTTGAAGCTCCTTGGTTTTCAAGCTGACCTGCAATGCCCAATTTAAGCATGCTGACGATTGAATCAAATGTGGTTCTAGGTAGCCCCAATATTTACATAATAGGTTGTTCAAGCCATAGAGGATTCTGTGAAGGTGATTAGTATAATGGAAGTGAGTGAGGTCAATAAATATCTCCGTCATGTTTCGAATGTCTTTAGCGATATTCTCGCAGAACGAGGTCTGTTGGAAAGTAAACTCTTTCCAGTCAATGAGTACATTAGCGTTTCATGTTTCCATACCTATGACTATCTCTACCCCCTCATGAAGCTCGTATGGGATCGGATCACTCCGGAAGAATTAGCTAAACAAAGCAAGCAATTACTA